>CBFGVN010000048.1:0-14647 GCA_965651845.1 uncultured Chryseobacterium sp.
CCGTCTTTTCCATAGATATAATTTCCTTCTGCTTTTTCAACCTCAAACCCCGCTGCAAACTTTGTCGTCTGCGCCTGGTAGATAAAAAAATCTTTTTGCATTTCCATTTTCCTGAAAAATTTTAGCAAAACTAAAAAACATTCGCCAAACACCGAAATAATCCCGATAGAATAAAAAAATCGCTCCCAATGTCAAACTGAGAGCGAACCACCAAATCACAAAATATTAATATAGTTTCATCACTTATTTATACTTAAATATATGCAAAAAACTTAACAAAAATACACATTCATTAAAAAAATATGAAAATACTTCAAATCATTTCTGAGTGAGATAAAGAAAACATAAGAGAAAACATAATTCCAGTAAGGACTTCGCTTTCACCATCCATTGAATAAATAGATGGAAAAAAGTTTTCAACATTAATCATAATATAGCATTTTCAACCCTTTACCTTAAAGGATTTCCATAAAATAACTCACCATTTCCTATCAAGAAAATGGTGAATTTATATTTTTTCTAAAATTTTAGATTAAAAAATCCTTATCGTCTTACACGTTTTGGCTTTTTAGCTTCTTCTTTCGCTTTCTCCTTTTCAACAGCTTCCTGAGCTTTGTCGTATAAAGTATTATCGGATTCGTATTTTATCTCAGGATAATTTGGTGTATCCACAAGAATATCCTGCCATTTCATGATACGGTCTTTTGTATTCCAGTTGAAGTCCGGAAACTTCCTTCTTGCAGGCTCTATTTTGCTCATAGGATAGGTATCGGAAGTAGCGCCTATGTTGCATTCTACAACATATAATACTCTTTCTTCGAAAATCGCATCAATGATCCCGCATGAAGTAAGAGAAATCCCGATTCTTTCTTTTTCCTTGGTCTGCGCGTTTACATCATCAGAATAGCTGATGGCCTGTGCGTTTCCGATGACCTTAGCTTCTTTAATATTGTTGTCTTCTCCGTAATAAACCGTCATCAGCTTTCCTTTAACCTGGTTAAACTCATCCTTCATATTCAGAGAATCAACTTTACTGATGGCAAAGGCATTTCCGATTACTTTCAGAGAATCTATACTTTCTTTTTCAGTATTAAAATATGCTTCGACCTTATCTCCGGTCACCTGTTTTCCGTCGCTCCAGAGAATCGGTTTTGTGAACATATGCATGATTCCGTCTGTTTCGTTAAAAGCAATAGAATCGGCTCTTCCTTGAGCATTTGATTTATACATTCTTGCTTTTCTGAAAGCTCTCAGGAAACTTTTTTTAACTTTGATATCAGCCGAATCCGGTCTTTGGAAAGAAATAATTTTCTCCGCTGCAAAGTACATAGAATCTTTCTCAAGGGCTTTCACCGCGTATGGATTTTTAGTCATCATCGCAGAATCTTTCTTTTCAAAAATTTCTCCGTAACCCCCTTTTATCCATCTCCTTTCTTTTGGATCATCCAATGTTACATTTCCGGTTGCTTTTCCAAAACCTGTTAACTGGTTGTAGTACATATCGTCACCGGTAAGAATTTTATCATTATAAAAAATCTTGGAATTTTTATTAAGATAAGCTTCTTTGGTATTCATTTTATAAGTACCTCTTTCCGTGTATACTCTGTTTTTTGGATTGGCGCGGTTGGTGATCGTTGTCGGTCCGAAAAATTCGGCAACTTTTGTATTTTGATTTTGCTTGATATTATCGCCTTCGATAATATAATCTTTGCTGTCTATCTTTACTTTTCCTGTAAAATCGATCAGTTTGGTATCCAGAAAATAGGTTGCAGACTTTGTGTACATGGTACTCTGCCCATCAGTAATTGTTCCGCCTGTATTGAAATAAGCCTGATTTGAAAGCCTGTCGTAATACATTATATCGGTTCTGATCGTCTGTTTAGGATCGGTAAGTACTACGTTTCTTCTTGCAATTCCTTTTTGCGTATTGCCGTCATACTCCATTTCTTCCGCTGTGATAACGGAACCGTCTGTATTTTGAAGTTTAACATTACCAATTGCTTTTACAAAATTTTGGCCTTCGTAGACAATTACTTCATCTGCCGTCAGTACCGAACCCTGATGTTCAAATTCTACATTTCCTTTAAAGTAAGGATTTCCGTCATACTTTTCATCTTTTCTGAGCTCGTCAGAATGCCTATGCTTCACCTTTTCCGCGGGAGGAGCATTCTTTTGCGGAGTTGCCGACGGTGTAAAATACGGATCCTTTTGCAAAGGTTTCGGCTGATCCTGAGCAAAGGTAAGTGTTGAAATAAAAACTAATAAAACAAAAATCAGCCTCATTGATTAATCATTCTTAGTGCCATAAAAATACAGCGAATGAGAATCAATTTTTACGCCAAATGCTTCTTCAATAGCTTCTTTAATTCCTTGAATTCTTGGGTCGCAAAACTCAATAATCTCTTCAATCTCTTTGTCTGAGTCTTTTTTGTAAATCACCAAATGGTCGTGCTGTTTATCAAAATAAGACTTTTCGTAAGATGAGGATGTTAAAGTTTTTTCCCCAAACTGATGCTTACGTATAAGCCCCGCATCAAGGAAAATCTCAATAGTATTGTAAATAGTAGCTTTGGAAACGTGATATTTCTTTTGCATCATGAGAAGATACAGATCATCAACATTGAAGTGATGATCCATATTATAAATTTCTTCTAATATCGTATATCGTTCAGGAGTATTTCGGAAACCTTTTTCTAATAAATAGTTTCTCAAAACATCTTTAATTAACGCAATATTTTTTTCTTTTTGTATAGTATCCATCAAAAAAATTATCTACAAATTTATTGATTTTTATTTAAATAAATATTGGCTGGTTGTGTTAAAGAATTTAACTATTTAACTCTTATGACGAATAAATTCGCACTGTTCGATTTTGGAATTTCCTACACAATCCTCTGTCATAGGTGCAGATTCCACGACTACATTGTGGGAAGTAATCCCCCACGCTTTGAAGTCATCGCTACCGATATATTTAACAAAATTGTAGATATTTAAGATAATTTTTTCTTTTACTGTCAAAAGAATATCGTTGATATAGGTATTATCTATGATAACATATTTCAGATCCGGCGGAATATTATGAGCTCTCAATGACGGGTGGCTGCTTCTCGAAGGAATGGTTCCGTCTGCCATTAAATCTCTTAAAACCATATCAAAATAATCATTAATTCTTCTGTCGATTTTAAATCCTAACATGAAATTAATCTTATAGATCGTTCCCGGAAGAACCTCATCCACAGCATATTTGAAAGTATATGGATCTTCCTGGTTGGTAATGCTTAAGATAAAATAATGATCGGCTCTTTTCGGCTGTTTTTTAATAATAGAGTAGATGATTTTTGATTCTATTTCGTCGTTTCTTTTTGCACGGCTTAGGTAAGCTAGGTTGGTTGCATACTTAGGAATCGTTTCATCCAGCTTCATATCCTTAATAATAGGAATATATTTTTCCAGTTTAATAAACTTGATGAATTTCGTTTTAATTGATCTCCCGTTGTACCAAGCATACATACAGATTCCGATGAATCCTCCCAGAACTACGGTGATCCAACCTCCTTCCATAAATTTAATAATATTGGCACTGAAAAATCCTAATTCTATAGCCAGATAAACCAGGGCAAAAACAAGAATAAACAGTTTATTTACTCTATGTTTTAGCAGCCAATATACAAGAAGCACCGTTGTCATTAGCATGGTGACGGTAATGGAAAGACCATATGCCGCTTCCATTTTTCCCGATTCTTTAAAGTGAAGAACCACAATGATACAGAACAGTAAAAGCCCCCAGTTGATTCTTGGAATGTACATCTGACCTTTCACCCCAGAAGGATAATCGATCTTTTGATTTGGCCATAAGTTCAGGGACATAGCCTCAGAGAAAATCGTGAATGAACCTGTAATCAACGCCTGACTTGCGATAATCGCTGCTGCTGTTGCTAAGATTACTGCCGGAACAATCATCCATTCTTCCATAATTCCGAAGAAAGGATTTACATCTGAAAAACCGGGCTTGTTATAATTTGTTAAAAGCCATGCTCCCTGTCCAAGGTAATTTAATATCAACATCACTTTTACAAATCCCCAGCTTACTCTGATATTTTTTGCGCCACAGTGCCCAAGATCCGAATACAATGCTTCCGCACCCGTTGTACAAAGGAAAACTGCACCTAAGATAATAATTGCACTTGGTGAATTTACGATCAGTTTATAGGCATAATAAGGGTTGAATGATCTCAGAATTTCCAGGTTTTCGCTTAAATGAGAGAACCCAAGTCCGCCTAAAATCAAGAACCAGATCACCATTACAGGCCCGAAAAATTTCCCGATAAAACTTGTTCCGAATTGCTGAACTACAAAAATCACAATCAGAATTCCAATAGTGATTGGAACTACCGGTGTATGAGGGTTGTATATCTGAAGACCTTCAATGGCAGACATTACCGTAAGCGAAGGGGTGATCACTCCGTCTGCAATAAGTGCTGCAGCTCCTACAATAGCAATAAGATACAGCCAGCCTTTTTTAAAGTTTTTGACTAAAGAGAATAAAGCCAGAATTCCACCTTCCCCTTTATTATCTGCACGCAACGCGATAATTACGTATTTAATGGTTGTCTGCAAGGTAAGTGTCCAGATAATACAGGAAAGAGCACCTTCAATGTATTCATTAAAAGGCATTGTACTTCCTCCATTTCTTGCATGTACAATTGCTTTCATTACGTAAAGCGGTGAAGTACCAATATCTCCGAAAACAATCCCCAGAGAAACTAAAACTCCAATAAAAGAAAGCTTTTTAATGTCAAAATGATGACCGCCTTCTGTAACTTCTGCCATATCAGCTAATTTTAAATTTAAAAGCGCAAATTTAAATCAAATTTACTACCCCATGAATTTTTATTCATGAATATAATAAATGAAAAAACTTCCTTTCGGAAGTTTTTCTCTATAATCATCGTATTACTTTACGTACATTGCTTTTTTAATTTCCTCTTTTACTTTTTCAAGTTTAGGGAACCATTCTGCAAATAATGCAGCTGAATAAGGTGCAGGAGCATCAGGAGTAGTAATTCTCTTGATTGGAGCATCCAAATAATCGAATGCTTTCTGCTGTACCATATAAGTAATTTCAGAAGCTACAGAACCGAATGGCCAAGCTTCTTCCAATACAACTAATCTGTTTGTTTTCTTAACTGAAGCCAAAACTGTATCATAATCCAGCGGACGAACAGTTCTAAGGTCGATTACTTCCACAGAAATCCCTTCTTTAGCCAAATCTTCAGCCGCCTGAATAGCCAGCTTCATAATCTTACCGAAAGAAACTAAAGTAACATCCGTTCCTTCTTTTTTGATATCTGCTTTTCCGATTGGGATGTAATATTCTTCTTCAGGAATTTCCATTTTGTCTCCGTACATCTGCTCAGATTCCATGAAAATCACAGGGTCGTTATCCTGAATAGCTGTTTTCAATAATCCTTTTGCATCGTAAGGGTTTGAAGGAACTATTACTTTCAATCCCGGGCAGTTGGCATACCAGCTTTCAAAAGCCTGAGAGTGTGTAGCACCTAATTGACCTGCGGAAGCAGTAGGACCACGGAAAACGATAGGACAGTTCCACTGACCACCGCTCATCTGACGGATCTTTGCAGCATTGTTGATAATCTGATCAATTCCTACCAATGAGAAGTTGAATGTCATAAATTCTACGATTGGTCTGTTACCATTCATTGCAGCTCCCACAGAAATCCCTGCGAAACCCAGCTCAGCGATTGGTGTATCGATTATTCTTTTAGGACCAAACTCATCCAGCATTCCTTTTGAAGCCTTATATGCACCATTGTATTCTGCAACTTCCTCCCCCATTAAATAGATGGATTCATCTTTACGCATTTCCTCGCTCATTGCCTGTGCAATTACCTCACGAAAAGTATATTCTGCCATATTCTTTTGAAAAATTTAGACTACAAAAATAGTACTTTTTTGTGATACAAATAACAAAAACGACATCTCATTTGAATGAAATGCCGTTTATTAATTTTATTTTAACTTAATTAACTTTCTGCCAAGTCTGCGTTCTTCCAATTATAGATAAACCGATATATCCTCTTACATTAAGATTGTCTCCGTTTCTTATAATCGTGCACTTGTACGTTTTACCTGTTTTCGGGTCGGTGATTGTACCACCTGTAAACTCATTGCCATCTTTTTTCAGACCTCTGATGATTTCCATCCCAAGGATTGGCTTGTTTTTTCTGTCATCTTTACAGTTTACACAATTAGCATTTTCCGGCTTTATCAATAATTGCGAGATTTTACCGTAATACTTTCCGTCTGACTTTTTATAGATTTCTACAATAGATTTTGGCTGTTTGGTCTCATCATCTATAGTCTTCCATTTTCCTTCGATCTGTGCAAATGACATTACACTGAAAAGTGAAAGGACAAGTGTAAATAATAATTTTCTCATATTCTTTATAGTTTTAATTCCAATAAAATATTTTTGTTGTCTAATTACTGTTAAAAATATAAATTAATTTCAAACAAACAAAAACTTTTATTATACTAGGCATATATAACAAGAGACATACCAAAAACGTGGAGAAAGCTGAGATGGCAAATAAGCGAAATTGCGAAATAGCCGATTGCGTTTGATAGCTTCTTAAAAAGCAAGGCTTATTGGCCATTCAGCCCTTTTGCTTTCTCTGCTTTATTAGCTTTCTTCGTCTATCAATACATTTTCCTGTTAATTACCCTATCCATATAATCCTGATACCAGGCTTTTGCGATCTGTTTCCCTCTTTCGGTTTCAGGGTTGTTCTTTAATTGATCCATCAGGTTTTTTTCCAGTCCCAAATCTGTTTTATCAAAGATTCCTACTACTGCTTTTCCGTCGAAACGGTAAATATAATTTCCAATAATAAACTGCTCAACAGTGCCATCAGAATTGGCAATAATTGCGGGATATTTCTTATCGCTTACCAAACTTCTGCCCCAGCTTCTTATTTTCTTATTATAACCTATAAGATCTGCCAAGGTTGGATAGATGTCAATCTGCTGTGCTAATTCATTATTCACACCTTTTAAATGATATTCCGGATTTGGAGAATATAATATGATAGGAACAGCAAAACGATTCATAATTTTCTCATATTCGGAATAATATACTTCATTGGTGTGATCTCCTGTGAAAACAAAAATTGTATTGTTGAACCAAGGTTGCTTTTTAGCTGTCTCAAAATACTTTTTGATCGCATAATCTGTGTATTGAATCGGCTCATGCATCTGGTTTTTTCCTTTTTTAAATTTTCCATTGTATTTTTCAGGAATTTTAAATGGGTGATGTGAAGACGCCGTAAAAACTGTCGCCATAAAAGGTTGCTTTTTTCTTACATTTTTAGCAAAATACTGTAAAAACGGCTCATCCCAAATCGCCCACATTCCATCAAAATCATTGTCATTATTATATTCTGTTTTTCCAAAATAATGTTTAAAACCAAGAATATTTCCGAAACCTAAAAATCCCATCGAGCCATTCGGAGCACCGTGATAGAAAGAGGTATCGTACCCCAGCTCATTACAAACCGAAACAATCGACTGAATTTTTTGATTGGAATAAGGCGAACTTGTAAAAGCATCCGTTAAACTCGGAATTCCTGCCAATACGGAGCTCATTCCGTGAATCGACTGCCGTCCGTTGGCGAAAGTATTTGGGAAGATCAAACTTTGACTTGCCAAACTATCGATAAAAGGGGTATAAGAAATATAATCCTTGATATTTTTATCTTTATTAAAAGCCCCGGAATATTCTCTGCTGAACGACTCTACAATGAAAATAACAATGTTGGGTTTGTTGGTTACTTTTCTGTCATAAATTTTATAGGGCTGAATATTTTCATCTATAAATTTTTCATCAACAAAATGCACTTCCTTAAAATTATTCGTATTCAATGTCCTGAAAAATGAAAAAGTACTATTCAGAACCATATTTCCCTGAGCCGGAAGTTTTGCAAAACGGTTTGCATCCACAAGATTGATAGGCCTTGTACTGTGCTTAAAATCCCCACGAAGTCCGCCAACAACCAAAACTGCCACCATACAAAGCGTAAGAACCGACCATATAAAATAAGGAACCAGCTTCACAGGTCTCTGTTCTGTAATTTTTACTTTTTTGTAAAGGTAAACCCAGAGCCACATTAAAACTACAAACCACAATAGAACATAAGGATTTTGAATAATAGAAGCCGTAAAAACCCGAAAAATATTATTTTCATGCTGTGCCACCTGAAGCGCCGCGGAAGTAAGTCTCATTTGGGAGAATTTGAAATACACAAAATCCCCGAAATTCATAGCATAAGTGATTCCGTTTGTGATAAAATACAGCCAGAAAAGAAATTTTTGGTAGCCTTTTTTAGTATTAATGATAATAGGAACGATGCTTAAAAAGATAAATAATGCATTGACATACAAAATTGCCGTAGTATCAAAAGCAGCTCCGTGGTAAGAAAGACTGAAATAATCTGAAACAGAATCAATTTTTATCAATCCTTTATTGAAATACCAGAACAAAAATCTTGCGATCTGGTAGAAAAAATATGCTAAAAAAATCCTGTACAACAGTACCAGAACTTCCTGTTTTCTAAATTCTTTAAAAAAATTCATGTGCAAATTTACATTAAATTCAAAATAATTTAACAATTTATCAATGTAACAGTTTAACAATATAATATCTTACCATAAGCAAATGGCAAATTCTTTAAATTCATGTATTAATAAATTGCTGCATTGATAAATTGACAGACTGTTACATTAATTTATTAATTTTGTGGCTATGAATTTTATTAAAAATAATCTTGCCAACGCCATCACGTTGGGAAACCTGTTTTCCGGCTGTGTGGGTGCAATCCATCTTATTTCGGGTGATTATAAAACGACTGCAGTCTGCATTGTTATTTCATTGATTTTAGATTTTTTTGATGGTTTTGTGGCAAGAGCTTTAAAGGCAAATTCCAATCTGGGGATCCAGCTGGATTCTTTGGCGGATATGGTAAGCTTTGGACTGATTCCGGGACTGACGATCGTTGTAGCATTAACAGGAATTGACCTTAGAGATCCTTTAGAATCTATAAATTATGCATCTATGCTTGCAAAAGACCATCTATGGATACCTTATCTGGGGCTTTTTATCACTCTTTTTTCATGTTTGAGACTGGCAATTTTCAATTTGGATGAAGATCAGAAGTATTACTTTAAAGGATTAAATACTCCCTCAAATACCATTTTGATTTTCGGATTATTTTACGCTAATAAAGAAGTAGGGAGCTTTGAATTTCTCTTTGAAAACCAACTATATCTGCTTATTCTGACAGCTATCTCATCCTGGCTTTTAATCAGTCCTATAAAAATGATCGCCATGAAATTCAAATCGATGAAGCTGCAGGACAATTATCCGAAACTGGCTTTGCTGATCGGCTCTATCATTATTTTAATTATTTTTAAAAGTGCCGGAATTCCAATGGTGATTATTTATTATATTTTAATATCAATTATTTTTCAAAAACAACTTACATAAAGTTATAAGTTTTGAGTTATTAGTGATAAGTAATTAATTGTTCTCATAACTCATAATTCATAACTTTCAACTCTTAACTTATAAAAAATGAATTTAAAACTACATAAACCGCTTTGCATTTTTGATTTGGAAACTACAGGAACCAATATCGGAAAAGACAGAATTGTGGAAATCTGTATCTTAAAAGTAAATCCGGACGCGTCAAGAGAAAGCAAAACCTGGCTCGTAAATCCTGAAATGCCGATTCCTAAAGAAAGCAGTGAAATCCACGGAATTTATGATGAAAATGTGAAAGATGCCCCAACGTTCAGGGAAATTGCCCCGAAAATTATGGAAATGCTTTCGGGAAGTGATTTAGGCGGCTTTAATTCAAACCGATTTGATGTTCCGTTATTGGCTGAAGAGCTGTTGAGAGTGGGAATTGATTTTGATTTAAGCAAATTCAAAATGGTAGATGCACAAACGATCTATCATAAAAAGGAACCTAGAAATTTAAGTGCGGCTTATCAGTTTTACTGTGGGAAAACATTGGAAAATGCCCACTCCGCGGAAGCTGATGTGATGGCAACTTTTGAAGTTCTGGATGCTCAGGTCGGAAAGTATGATGACATCCCAAATGAAATCGGGCCTTTGAGTGAATTTACGTTCCATAACAAACATGCAGATTTGGCAGGATTCATCGGGTATAATGAAAAACTGGAAGAAGTTTTCAACTTCGGAAAATATAAAGGACAATGCGTGAAAGTGGTTTTCCAGAAGGATCTTGGATATTTCGGATGGCTTCAGAATGCAGAATTCCCTCTGTATACTAAGAAGGTTTTTACTAAAATTCAGTTATCAAGTAAATTTTAAGAAATGAGCGAGCTGGTTACATTCAAATTTTACGAAACGGCTCTACAGGCCAACAGGGATAAGCAAATTCTCTCAGAAAACGGCATTAACAGCTTTATTGCCAATGAACAGCTTATTCAGTCGGATTGGTTGCTTTCCCAGGCTGTCGGAGGAATTCAGCTGCAGGTTTTTGAAGAGGATCTGGAAAAAGCGAAACAGGTTTTGCAGGATTATAAGGACAACAAAGCATATTCATTGGAAGTGGAACATACCATCGAAAACCCTGATTTTGACTTTGTATGCCCGAAATGTGGCTCCAATCACATTTACAGAGACGATAGTGCCACGAGCTTTTTTGGTGTTTCAATCCTGACAAGCCATAAATTCGTTTGCTATTATTGCGGGGATGAGTTTATGCATTAAAAACTAAATGAATGCTTCGCAACCTGTTCGCAATGACCCGAAACTATCTCTAATACTACGGCAATAACAAACTTTGTGGCTTTTGAGGTCACAATCGGAATTCCCCTCCTCTGGAGGGGTGGCAAAAATTCTTTTAGAATTTTTGACGGGGTGGCTTCAACAGTGAATCTCCTAGCCCCGATTGCAGTGGAAATCCCGCAGTGAAGCGGCGGAACGAAGTGGAGCCGCGTAATGAGGAATTGCAACGGAAAGCGGGAAAAAGCTCCTGAAAAATAATAAAAACAATTGTGAGGTGAGATTGCTTTACTTCGAAGGTTCAGCATAAACTTGTTTTACTCCTCACAAACGATATAAATAAAAAAATATGAAAATAATCTGCATAGGAAGAAATTACAGCGAACACGCAAAGGAATTGGGAAATGAAGTTCCTGAAAATCCGGTGATTTTCATGAAGCCGGATACAGCGGTTTTGAAAGGAAATGATTTTTATATTCCTGAATTTTCAAACGATATTCATTACGAATTGGAAGTCGTGGTAAAAATTTCGAAAGGAGGAAAATACATCCAAAAAGAAACAGCACACAAACATTACGAAGAAATCGGTCTGGGAATCGATTTTACAGCAAGAGATCTTCAAAGTGAGCTGAAATCTAAAGGTCTGCCTTGGGAGCTTGCAAAAGGGTTTGACGGTTCCGCAGTAGTGGGAAATTTCTTTAAAAAAGAAAACTATAATCTTGAATCTTTGAATTTCTCATTATTAAAAAACAAAGAAAAAGTTCAGGACGGCAATACAAAAGATATGATATTTACTATAGACGACATTATCGCTTTTGTTTCGCAATACTTTACCTTAAGAGTTGGCGACCTGATTTTCACAGGAACTCCGAAAGGTGTCGGAAAAGTGGAAGAAAATGATATTCTGGAAGCTTACTTTGAAGATGAAAAAATTCTGGATATACGAATATTATAAGTAATTTAACATCACTTTTGGCATAATTTTCCTATCTTTAAATAACAAAATTATAGGTTATGGTAAATATTGTATTACCCGTAGATTTTGGGGACAAAACAGAACAGCTTGTAGACGGAGCGGTAAAATTTGCAAAACAGGTAAATGGTAAAATTTTCTTGATCCATGTTGCGCCTTCGGATATTGGTTTTGCCATTGGTGATATGGGATTTCAATATTTTCCGGAAGTTGAGGAAAACGAGATCCGGGAAGAACTGATCCAGCTCAACAAAATCGAACAAAGGATTGTTTCTCACGATATTGATTGTGAACACCTTCTAAAACAAGGTATTGCAAAAGATATTATTTTGGAATATGCCAATTCGAAAAATGCAGATTTCATCGTCATGGGCTCGCACGGAAGAAGCGGAATCTATGATGTTTTTGTAGGAAGCTTAACGAAAGGAATCACAAAAGACTCAAGAATTCCTGTTTTAGTACTTCCGATTCACGAATAAGAGGGTGTTGTAATAAGCTATGCTGAACATCCTAAGATTCAATAAAATATCAAATTTTAATCGTTAATAATAAAAAAGCCGACCAAACATAAGTTTGATCGGCTTTTTACTATATAACCAATTAATTAACCTTCATTTTTATAGATTTTCGGATCGTAGTAAGGATTCTTACCTTCCGTTGGAGAATAATAGTCTTTGTCTTTGTCGCCACCTAGTGTCACCACCAGAACATAGCACCAATACGTAAATAATACGCAGCAAACAATAAATAGAATCCAGTTTATAACATTACCGAAAGCATCAAAGAAACCGAAAGACCATTTGAAAACTTTGCTTAAGAATAGAAAGAAAGACGTCATTATTTTCCTTTTTTAAATTAACTTTGTACAAATTTATAAAAAATGTTTAAATTACTTTCAAAAGAAAGCAATATTTTTTCAATTCCTGTTTATATTGGTTTTCTTCTTTTAATAGTAATATTTTTTAACATACTGAATTTCAATACTTACGAAGCAATTATTGCCGGAATTACCTTTCTGGGAATTGCTTTGGGATATTTCTGTTTTCACAGCATTGCGCTTAATTATCAGACGCATCTGCCATTATTCCTTTATACCTTTTTTGTTTTTGGGCTTTATCCTGGTAATTTAGATATAGGAATTGCAGTGTCTCTGCTTACCAATTCGTTTCTTTTGCTGCTCTTAACGAGTACCAATGAAGATATCAGAAAAAAATCCTACGTTTTGGTAGGGGCTATCGTAGCACTGAATTTCATTTTTCTTCCTACGACATGGCCAATGGCTGTTTTTGTAATCATTCATGTGATTGCAACTTCTGAAAGAATTGTTTTAAATCTTTTCAGGTTTTTATTAGGGATCATTTTAATAGCCTTCAGTTATTTTTCCCTGATGTTTTTTATGAATTTTACCAGTTGGAATATCAATTATTTCCCATTTGGAAATGTAAAATTCGTAACCGATTATACCGGATTATTTCCTTTAATTCCGATCGTTTTAATGCTTATTTATGCAGTATACGATCATTTTAAAAATTACAATAAAAAGAGCCCGATAAGCCGTTACAAATACACATTTTTACTGGTTTTCTCGGTAGCACAGCTGGCTATTATTATTCTTTACATGAATAAAAGTTATGAATATTTACTGCTTCTTGCCTTTCCTTCAACAATCATCATCAGTAGAATGTTGAAATTTTTGCCGAAATACTGGATGCAGGAAGTGAGCTTATGGTTGATTATTTTTAGTTTAATCGGTTTTAAAGCCGGAACTTATTTTGATTTATTTTAAAAGATTATGATTCAGATAGACGATAAATTGATCTCCGAAGAAATTTTTTCAGAAGAGTTTGTTTGCAACCTTACGAAATGTAAAGGTGCATGTTGTGTGGAAGGAGATGTAGGTGCTCCGTTGGATAAGGATGAACTTGAAATTTTAGATAATATTTTTGATAAAATTAAGCCTTACCTTACCCAAGAAGGTATTAAAGCCCTTGAAGAACAGGGAACATGGACCACCGATCCTGTGGACGGAATGTATGTAACTCCGATGGTGGAAGACCGCGAGTGTGCATACGTCACTTTTGATGAAAAAGGAATCACAAAATGCGGCATTGAAAAAGCATATGAAGATGGTGCCATAGACTGGCAAAAGCCGATTTCGTGCCACCTCTACCCGATTCGTGTGACGGAATACTCTTCTTTTACTGCTTTGAATTATCATGAATGGAATGTCTGCAGCGATGCTTGTGCTTTGGGAAAAGAATTGCAGGTTCCGGTATACAAATTCCTGAAAACTCCGCTGATCAGAAAATATGGTGAAGAATTTTACGGTGTTTTGAGTGATGTCGCTGAGGAGTGGAAGAAGGAGTATGGCTCTTAATTGAGTTGGAGGGTTGAAGAGTTTTAGGGTTTTAGAGTTTTTTTGCTTTGAAATTTACTTTGCCGAGATTCCTATAGAATGACAAACTGGATATAAATCATTCATTTTAAAATTCTTAAAATAAACAACGCGTCCCGTAAAATTTACGAGACGCGTTTTATTTAGAAATAATACTGAATATTAATTTGCTGTTCCAGCTTTTATGACTGCAGCTTCTACTTTCGGTTCCTCTTTTTTAGCATTTTCCCAACCATCTTCCGGCATTAATGTCGCTACAATTCTGCCTTTTGTAAGGTATTTTTTTCCTACATCCTGAAGATCCTTCACCGTGAGTGCTTTTACTTTTTCTTCATAATTCAGGATTTCGTATTTGTCGCTTCCATCCATCTGGTTTTTCGTAAGAGCATTCATCCAGTACATATTGTCTCTCAAGCTTGTTTTGCGATCATTATACTCACCTTCCTTA
>CBFGVN010000049.1:0-14606 GCA_965651845.1 uncultured Chryseobacterium sp.
TCAATTAATGAAACAATTTTTTCATCCGTTCCTTCTACATAGGTTTCATTTTGCTGAATAGCTCTCATTTTGTGTGTTCTACCTTTTGTAATATCTTTAATGTTATTAAACTTGTTTTTACAAGCATGTAAAGAAAAATTATTTTTAAGATAAGATAACTGTTTATTTTTTATTTCGCTTCTGTATTCTGAATCTAAAATTATTTTGTTAACCATCTCATGCCATTTTTCTAAATTTTCAGGATATATAATAGCATTTTCCTGATCTTCTTCAAAAACTTTATAAATATCAGAAGGTTTATAATGCAACACAAACGGAATACCTGCCATTGCAGGCTCTAATAATGATGTAAAGGAAGGAATAGGAAATCCTTCGAGATACAGGTCTGTATTTTCTATAAAATTTCTAATATCATATGTAGGCTCTATAAAAACAAGCCGTTCATGTTCATAGATTTTCCTGTTTGGGTTATTTTGGGAAATGCCAATAATCGTAAAAATTACCTGATCAAATTTTTTAACAACATTTAAAGCGGCTTCATAGAAATTGTATTCTGCGTTGGGTTCATATTTTGATTCCCTTCCAATTGATAAAATATTAAAAGTTGATCTTTCAGTTTTATTTAAATTAAAAGATTCATCAACCGGTATTGGTAGAAAATACTGATCTTCTATAGGAATATTTCTGTTTTTAGAGTCTTTTTTAATATTTGATTCTCTAATTTGTAATAAGTAATCAATAATAGAAGCCCCAAGCCAATAGGTATGTTCGGCATGATTCAGAAAGAAAACAGGGCTCTTTAGTTGATCTGATGAGAATACCAAAGACGGAATAGAATCATGAGGGTGTATGTGCAAAACAATTCTGCTGAAATTTTTTTCAGCAAGAATATCTATTACTTTTTGAGCTTTTGCTAAATAGCTCAGCTCTTTATCAAAAGTGTACAGATTATGATCAATATTATATTTGTAATATGCTGCAATTTCAGAAACTTCTTTAAAATCCTGCCATGTACTTAAGAGATAGTGCTTACTATCCTGATCATTTTCTATCCAGTTGAATAAGAGTTTTGTGTGTCCACCAACCTGGTTTATTTCTGAAAAAATATGTAGCGTTGTATCTTCTTTTTCTGAAACATCCTGATTTTTAAAGAATAAAGATTTTTTAGCAATATTTCTAATAATGGCTTCGAAATGGTTTAAAGTATAATATCCAGCAAAGTTATACCAGGCCGAGTAAGAAATTTTCTCAATATACTTCAAGCAATCGTCATACCTTCCGCTATTATACAGAAGAGTAGCGATTTTTAATGTTTTCAGTAAATATTTTTTATTTTCCGATAGCCTGGACATGACTAAAATTTATTTATAACCTCAATAATCTGATTGATTTCATCTTCACTCATTACAGGAGAGATCGGAATACTTAAAACTTCATTGTGGATTTTTTCACTGATCGGGAATGAATGGTCTCTCCATTCTTTATATGCCTCCTGCTGATGAGGCGGAATAGGGTAGTGGATCAGGGTCTGAATCCCATTTTCTGTAAGATAAGCCTGAAGCGGGTCTCTTTTTTCTGAACGAATTACAAAAACATGCCATACATGTTCATTTTCATGATCCGGATATTCAGGAAGAATAATGAAAGGGTTTTTTATTCCATTAATGAAACGTTTTGCAATCGCTCTTCTGATTTTATTTTCATCATCAATATATTGTAGCTTCACATCCAAAACTGCTGCCTGGATCTCATCAAGTCTTGAATTTAAACCTTTATAAATGTTTACATACTTTTGATTTGAGCCATAGTTTGCCAGTGCTCTGATTGCTTTTGCCAGTTCATCATCATTGGTCGTCACTGCACCTGCATCTCCTAAGGCGCCTAAATTTTTACCGGGATAAAAACTAAACCCCGCGGCATCACCAAGATTTCCTGATTTTTTGCCATTCCATTCTGCTCCTATTGCCTGTGCATTATCTTCAATGATTTTTAAATGATACTTCTCAGCGATTTCTTTCAGCTGTTCTGAAAAAACAATTCTTCCCTGAAGATGAACGATAAGAATACCTTTAGTTTTTGAAGTTATTTTTTGTTCAATCTTAGAAATATCAATATTGTAGGTTTCAATTTCCGGTTCTACCAACACAGGAACAAGTCCGTTATCTGAAATGGCTAAAATAGAAGCGATGTAGGTATTCGAAGGAACGATAATTTCGTCTCCCGTATTCATGATTCCTAATTCGATATAACCACGTAAAATAAGACGTAAAGCGTCTAGCCCGTTTGCTACACCAATGCTGTGTTTTGCACCGATATAATCGGAAAGGTTTTTTTCAAAATTTGAAAGCTGGCTTCCCATCAGGTACCATCCGGAACGGAATACTTCTAAAAGTTTTGCTTCAATTTCGTTTTGATATTGTAAATTGATTTTTTGTAAATCTAAAAATTTAATCATAATTTAAAGTTTAATAGAGTAAAAATCTAAGGTAATGCCTCGCGCTCCCATATTTTCTTTCTGCTGAATTAATCCTTCATTCAAAAATGTTCCCTGATTTTCTGTAGAAATTCCAAAACTGTAATATTTTCTGTCTTTGAACTCATGTAAGAGAGTATGATTGATAAAGTCTAAAGCTCCCAGTTTTCTTCCTTCCTGAGAAGCAGCCATATATTGTGTATGAACAACATTTCCGAAATCAAAAATTATGATTCCGGCAAAAAGAATATCATCTTTCTTGGCTTCAAATAATCTAATATTTTCAGGAAACTTTTCTTTTAGTAAAGAGATTTCGGCAACTGTATGTACAGGTTTGGTATCAAACTTCTGAAGAACTTCCGAGAGCAAAGTCCAATATTCTTCAAAATTCCTATTTTCTTTAACGATAATCTGATTTTCTTCACATTTTCTTATCAATTGCCTTTTTGTCTCTGAGAAACGAATCGGATTTGAAAGATCAATTACAGACGAAATATCTCTTCTAAAAAGCTGAGCTTCATTTCGAAAAAGAGCATACAGATCCTCTTCCGAAGGATATCGATGAAAAATGTGCGGAACAGATTTGTAAATTATTTCGTTAAAAGAGAGCTGTTGATAATATTTTTTTATTTCATTAAAAATTTCTAAAACTTCATTAGCTTTTACATAATGAGATAAAATCAGAGCTCCGAAGGTAAGTCCTCCATGAGAAATAATTTCTTTGCCGGATTCGTTCGCTGGAAATACGGCTGCAATTTTATTGTTATTGAAAATTAAAAGAGAATGATCTGTGAACCGATCCGAATGATATTCCATGAAATCTCTGTGAAAAAAGAAAAGGCCATTTTTACTTTCTTTTATAAACCTATTCCAATCATCGAAATATTCTCGTGTATATTTTTTGATTTGAAGATTCATGTTATAAATTTATTGACATCATTATGTTAGAATCTGTATTTTCAGATATTGTAAAACCAGCTTTTTCATAAGCTTTTACTGCTCTAGTATTTTCAGGAATCACATTTAAATATAGACTTTTTAAACTAAATTGATTTTTGGCAATATCAAAAATTAATTTAAATAAATCCGAACTCAAGCCCTTTCCCCAATATTCTTTCTCTCCGATATATCCAAAATATTCTGCGGTTTTATTAGTAGTATCAATTTTTTTTAGACCGATAACACCAATAATTTTATTGTTATACTGAATACCTTTTACCCAATAAGTTTCAAGGTTTTCTAAATTTGAAAACCATTTTTGCTGATCTTCTCTTGAAAACTCAGGAGTGCTTGTAAGATGTTTTATTTCCGGATCGTTCAGCCAAATCCACGACTTTTCAAGAATATCTTCTGTATAACTGACTAATTGGAGTTGACTGAATTGTAGAAAGTCTTCATAGTTTCTGATATAATCATTTTCATTATAAGTATGAGAGGCTAAAACAAGGCAGATTGCTCCCGAGGAGAAGTTAATTTCCGAGGCCCAAATTCCTGGGGGGATATGCAATCCGATATCCGGACGATTAAGAAAAACCTGTCTTTTGAATTTTCCGTCATCCAAAGAAACTTCAAAGCTTCCGCTTGCGGCAATTAAAAACTGGTGGCATTCCTTGTGAGAATGAGCCCCCCTGCTTTCCCCACCTGCAATATCATATAAATAAAAAACTCTTTTTACATTAAAAGGAAATGAAGAATTATTTTCAACGACCGTAAGATTTCCTTCGTCGAAACTGATTTTACCCAAATCAATAACGCTGCAATCAAATACTGAAATGTTATTTTTCATTTGCCAGGGTTTTAAATTCTTCAAAATCTCTAATATAATCATTCTCATTATAAGGCTTATCGGATACAATAAGGGCTAATGAATTGGTGGAAAAATTTTCTAATCTTCTCCAAAACATTTTAGGAATATACAATCCATAATATGATCTGTTCAATGAAAAAGATTTTTCTTCCTTACCATCATGAATAATTACATCGAAGCTTCCTGAAAGCGCAATGATAAATTCTTGCTGCTCTTTGAAGGCATGGCTGCCTCTTTTTTCTCCTCCGGGAACATCATATACCCAATATGTTCTTTCAATCTCGAAAGGAAGATTTGCAGGATGCTGAAAAAAGGAAAGATTTCCCCTTTTATCATATATTTTGGGAAGTTCTATTATTTTTGGAATCATGGAGTTTGTATATTATATTGAAAGCGAGGTCTGGTAATTCCGGGGTAAATGTGCATTTTACTTCCCACCTTCACATTTTCTACTTCAAACCCAATAAAATTATCAATACCATACATAAGAACCGTTTGATCTTTCCCGAAAAATAACTTGAAGTAGTAGTTTCCGGCATTCAATAAACCTGCAGGAATATCGTATTCTACAATGTATTCTCCTACTTTTGAATTGTTATTATCAGCAACAAAAGTTCCCACATGGAAAATTACCAGTTCTTCATAACTTTTTAGTTCAAAAGTTGTATCCAAAGTAATGTTGGGACAGTAGTTCTCAAAAACCAATTTCACATGAACTCCGGAATCAATATCAATCAAATCCCCATAAATCGGAGTTACGGAAAATTCCTTTATTCTGATATTTTCGTTTCCTAAAGCTTCATTAATATTACCATTATAACGATAAGAACTTGCTGTAGCACTGCTTTTCTGATATTCAATAATCGTGCTCAGCATATCACCCTGATATTCTAGCGTACCCTGATTAAGGAGAATACCTTTGTTGCAAAGTTCTTTTACGGCTGTCATATTATGGCTTACAAAAAGGATCGTTCTTCCTTCTCCTTTCGCAACGTCATTCATTTTTCCCAAACATTTTTTCTGGAAATCTGCATCACCAACCGCCAAGACTTCATCTACGATTAAAATTTCAGACTCCAGGTGAGCGGCTACGGCGAAGGCAAGACGTACATACATCCCCGAAGAATATCTTTTTACGGGAGTGTCGATGTACCTTTCAACGCCGGAGAAATCAACAATTTCATCGAATTTACGCTTGATTTCTTTTCGGGTCATTCCTAAAATGGCACCGTTCAGGAAAACGTTTTCGCGGCCTGTCATTTCAGGGTGAAAACCGGTTCCAACCTCCAAGAGAGAAGCTATTCTTCCGTTGGTGTATATTTTACCTGTTGTAGGTTTTGTAACTTTACTTAAAAGTTTTAGAAGAGTAGATTTTCCGGCACCGTTTCTTCCGATAATTCCTATCGCGTCGCCTTGTTCGATTTCAAAATTGATATCCCGAAGTGACCAAACGTATTCGGAAGTACCTTTTTTTGTCCTGTCATTAGCCTCTCCGATTTTTAAGTAAGGATCTTCTTTACCCCTTACTCTGTGCCAGAATCTGTTGAGGTCATGAGACAAAGTACCTGTACCGACCTGTCCCAGACGGTATTGTTTTGATATGTTTTCTGCTTTTAAAGCCAGCATTTTTTTAATTTAATTAGGGAAATTAATAAATTTTTTTAAACCGTGTCCATAAATGTTTTCTCAACCTTGTTGAAAATAACGGTACCGATGGCTAAAAGCAAAAGAATAATAAAAGTGCTAATAACCAACATCATCGGAGAAAAGTCTCCAACACCAAGCCAGGCATATTTGAAACATTCGAAAATACCTGTCAGCGGATTGTAAAAAGCCAGTTTTTTAAAGAATCCCGGTAGAGCAGAAGTTGGGTAGATAACCGGTGTAGCATACATATATAAACTTACACCAAATCCCAAAAGCATACTCAGATCTTTATATTTTGTCGTCAATGCCGAGAAGATCATTCCTACTCCAAGAGCGAACAAAGCCATTAAAATAATTAAAAAAGGAGTTACTAAAACCCAAATATTCGGCTGAATTTCTCCTTGCGACAAATAATATGCCCAAGCAAGAAAAAACAGTAAAAACTGCACCCCGAAACGCATCAGATTGGAAATAACAATGGATAAAGGTGAAACTAATCTTGGAAAGTATACTTTGCCGAAAATACTTGCATTTCCTATAAATGTGGAGGATGTTCCCAGAAGGCATGCAGAAAAGTAATTCCAAAGGGTAATTCCGGCAAGATAGAAAAGCAATGGCGGAGCTCCGTCCGTAGGTAGTTTAGCGATTCTTCCGAAAACTATTAAATAAACAATAGTTGTAAGAATGGGATTTACAAAAAACCAGATGGGTCCTAAAATCGTTTGCTTAAAACTGGAGACGAAATCTCTTTTTACAAACATGTAAACAAGATCTTTGTATCTCCATACTTCTTTTAGTTTTAAATCGAATAAGGAATGGTTGGCTTCAATTGTCTCAGTCCACTTTTGTTGTGGTTCATTCATCTGTGTGAAAATTTTAATGCAAATTTATAATATTTAATCTATTTGATATTTTCTGTATTGTGAATTATTATTCACATAAAACACAAAAATAACAACTAATATATTAATATTTGTCGTTACAAGCAAAAAACTATTAGTCATAAAGGTAATAGTTTTAAAATTTATTAATCTGAGGCTGCTTATTTGTTGATTAATTGTTTTAAGTATTCGCCGTATCCGCTTTTTCCATATTTGGCGGCAGTTTTCAGTAATTCTTCTTCATTGATGAATTTATTCCTGAAGGCGATTTCTTCAATACATCCGATTTTGAAGCCTTGTCTCTTTTCTATTACTCTTACAAATTCTGAAGCGTCATTCAGGGAATCGAAAGTTCCTGTATCGAGCCAGGCCGTACCTCTGTCGAGAACACCCACTTCCAGCTTCCCTTTTTGAAGATAAACATTGTTCACGTCGGTGATTTCGAGCTCTCCTCTTGCAGAAGGCCTGATGTTTTTGGCTATTTTCACCACTTCATTGTCGTAGAAATAGAGTCCGGGAACGGCGTAATTTGATTTTGGTGTTAAAGGTTTTTCTTCAATAGAAACTGCTTTAAAATCATTATCAAATTCTACAACTCCGTATCTTTCCGGGTCTGAAACGTGGTAGGCAAAAACAACACCTCCATCAGGATTTGTTTTGTCTTTAAGTAAAGTTCCCATTTCGGAACCATAGAAAATATTATCACCTAAAACCAGTGCCGCAGCATCATCCCCAATGAATTTGTCTCCCAAAATGAAAGCCTGCGCGAGACCATCAGGACTTGGCTGAACCACATACTCAATATTGCAGCCGATTTGGGAACCGTCTCCTAATAATTTGACGAAACCGGGCTGGTCATGCGGTGTGGTGATAATTAATATATCTTTTATTCCTGCTAACAATAATGTTGACAGCGGATAATAGATCATGGGTTTGTCGTAAACAGGCATTAACTGCTTGCTGACTGCGATGGTAAGAGGGTAAAGTCGGGTTCCGGAACCTCCGGCTAATATTATTCCTTTCATTTTTTTTTCAAATTTCACGAATATTTCGAATTTTACGAATTCGCGGTGTTTATAAATTTATGATACGCTTGTATTTTAATGACTTTTCTCCAAAGTTAATAAGAATGCCTAGTTTTTTATTAGTTGCTTTCAGGTAATTAAGAAGCTGACTGGAAAAATTATCGTGTAAAAATGCTGCTGATTTAAGTTCTATTATAATTTCGTTATAACATACATAATCAGCCTTATATTTTTTACTCAATTCTTCACCTTTAAAAAATATTTTAAGCAATTTTTCTTTTTCGTAGGGAATATTATTTTTTATAAATTCCTTTTCAATAATTTCACTGTACACTGCTTCTGCAAAACCATTTCCCAATGTGTTGTGGATCTCCATACAAATTCCGATTATTTTATAACTTTCGTCTTTGTAAAGAATTTTTTCGTTCATCAATTAGTAAAATTCGTTTTTAATTCGCCTCATTTGAATATTGCGAAGCATAATACTTCTGGTAATCTCCACTTGTCACGTGCTCCAGCCATTCTTTGTTTTCAAGATACCAGTCGATGGTTTTTCCTAAACCTTCTTCGAAAGTTACAGACGGTTTCCATCCCAGGTCTTTATTCAGCTTTGTAGCATCAATGGCGTAGCGTTTGTCGTGGCCAGGTCTGTCTTTTACAAAGGTGATCAGCTTTTCAGAATACCCTTCCGGTCTTCCTAATTTGGCGTCCATCTGCTTGATCAATTCTTTTACCAGATCAATATTCTGCCATTCGTTGAAACCTCCGATATTGTACGTTTCACCGGTTTTAGCTTCATTGAAGATTTGATGAATACCTTTTGCGTGATCGATTACAAATAACCAGTCTCTAGTATATTTTCCATCGCCGTAGATGGGCAAAGGTCTTTCATTAATGATATTTGAAATACAAAGCGGAATCAATTTTTCCGGGAAATGATTTGGTCCGTAATTGTTGGAACAGTTGGAAACGATAAACGGCATTCCATACGTGTTTCCATAAGCTCTCACCAAGTGGTCGGAAGCCGCTTTTGAAGCTGAATATGGAGATTGCGGATCATAAGGAGTAGTTTCTAAGAAAAATCCTGTTTCTCCTAAACTTCCGTACACTTCATCGGTTGAAACATGATAGAAAAGATTCGTTCTCTTCTCATCCGGAAATCTTCCGTGGGTGTGATCCGGGTTTAGCGTCCAGAATTCTTTGCAAAGATTCAAAAGATTAGCCGTTCCGTTTACATTGGTATTAATAAATGCCATCGGATCTGTGATACTTCTGTCTACATGACTTTCGGCAGCCAGGTGTACAACCGCATCAGGATTATATTTTTCAAATACTTTTCTTAATTCTTCAGGTTTTGTGATGTCTGCTTTTTCGAAAACATAATTAGGCTCGTTTTCAATGTCCTTTAAGTTTTCAAGATTTCCTGCATAAGTAAGAGCGTCAAGATTAATGATCGTCGTATTCGGATTGTTTTTTACAAATTCTCTTACAACGTGGGAACCAATGAATCCTGCTCCTCCTGTAATGATTATATTTTTCATAAATTATGCTTTTGGCCATTAGCTTTCGGCTTTCGGCTTTTGGTTAAAATTTAAAATTAATGATAAATTTTTAAAGCTGCAGCTAATTTGTATTTATCTGCCAATTGTTTTTCGTCCGATACTCTTATAAAAGAAGCCATTTTGTTCCGGAATTTCCAGTGGATACATATTTCTTCCGTCAAAAATAACTTTATTCTTCATTTTTTCGGCCATGAGGGTGAAATTCGGATTTTTAAATTCGGGCCATTCTGTTGCAATGAACAGGGCATCTGCATTTTCCAATGCTTCGTACATGCTTTTTGCATACTGGATTTTATCTCCTAAAAGCTTTTGTACATTATTTTCTGCAATGGTGTCGTACGCTACAATTTTTGCTCCTTTCTTTAATAAAAGATCAATATTGTCTAATGAAGAGGCTTCACGGATGTCGTCTGTATTTGCTTTAAAGGCCAACCCCCACATTGCAATCGTTTTTCCTTCAATATTTCCTCCGAAATATTTTTCAATTTCAGAAACAAGGATTACTTTTTGGGCAATATTTACATTTTCTGTAGCTTCAAGAATCTGGAAATTAAAATCTTCCTGCTTTCCTGATTTTATCAACGCTTTTACGTCTTTCGGAAAACAGCTTCCGCCATATCCGATTCCCGGAAATAGAAATCTGTGACCTATTCTATCGTCGCTTCCCATTCCCAGTCTTACTTTGTCTACATCTGCTCCTACTTTTTCACAGTAGTTGGCAATTTCATTCATGAATGTAATTTTTACGGCTAAGAATGAGTTGGCAGCATATTTTGTAAGCTCAGAAGACTTTTCGTCCATGAAAATAATCGGAACACCGGTATTGGTAAATGGCTGGTAAATTTTTGCCATAATCTCTTTTGCCTTGTCGGAGCTGGATCCTACAACGACTCTCGCAGGATTCATTGAGTCTTCAACTGCAAAACCTTCTCTTAAAAATTCCGGATTGGAAACTACGTCAAAAGGAATTTGGGTTTTTGAAGCAATGACTTCTCTTACTTTGTCTGCCGTACCTACCGGAACTGTACTTTTATTGACGACAACTTTATATCCAGTCATCATTTCTCCGATATCGTTGGATACCTTTATCACATAAGAAAGATCTGCAGATCCGTCTTCTCCCGGTGGAGTGGGCAAAGCCAGGTAAATAACTTCGCTTTTGTCTAATGCTTCTTTTAAATCAGTAGTAAAGAATAATCTTTCTGCCTGAATGTTTCTCAGGAACATTTCTTCAAGGTTCGGCTCATAGATGGGAACAACGCCGTTTTTCATACCTTCTACTTTTTTCTCATCAATATCTACACAGTATACTGAATTGCCAAGTTCTGCTAAGGTAGTTCCTGTAACTAATCCTACATAACCTGTTCCTACAATAGTAATATTCAAAATGTATGTTTTTAAAAATTCATGACAAAAATAATAAAAATACCATCACCACGACTTTTAATTTAATGTAAATAAAAATTAACTTATCCGCTTGATAATAAGATGTTTTGCTTTTTTAATAAAAATTCGTATATTTGCATTGGATTTACGGTAAAACATGCGAAGGCCTTCGGAAGAAAGCCTTTTTTCGTACAGTAAATCAAGATTAAGTAAAATATGGAGTTTAGAAAAAGAATTGAAGAATTATTAAATGAATTCCTTGAAACCAGAAAAGATTTATTTCTTATTGATTTAAAAATTTCTGCGGGGGATGATATCACAGTGATTTTAGATGGTGATAACGGAGTTTCTTTGCAGGACTGCCTGGATGCAAGCCGTGCAATAGAATTCAATATGGATCGTGAAGAGCATGATTTCAGTCTGCAGGTAATGTCTGCAGGATTGAGCGAGCCTCTTTCAACTCCGAGACAATTTGCTAAAAATATGGGAAGAGAGATTGAAGTTTTACTGAATGACTCTACGAAAATTGAAGGAGAATTAGCAAAAATAGATGAAGAAAAGATCACGCTTATTCTGCGTTACCGCAAACCGAAAGATATCGGTAAAGGGAAAGTAGATGTGGAGGAGGAAAAAGAAATTCCGTACTCTGAGATTAAGAAAGCACTAGTAACAATTAAATTTTAAAAAAGAAAAAAGAATAAATGGACAATATAGCGTTGATTGAATCCTTTGGTGATTTTAAAGACGAAAAAGGGATCAGTAAGATTGATCTTATGGCAATTATTGAAGATTCACTGAAGACACTTTTGAGAAAGAGATATGATTCGGATGATCATTTTGATGTGATTGTAAACCCTGATAAAGGAGATTTTCAGATATTTTTAAATAAAACGATTGTAGAGGACGAGATGTCGGAAGATGATGATTTGGAAATCGAAATCTCTGAGGCTAAAAAAATTGACCCGACTTTTGAAGTTGGGGAAGACTTTACCATGGAAATTCCTGTGGCACAGCTGGGAAGAAGAAATATCCTTACTCTGAAACAGATTTTGGCTACAAAACTGCAGGAGCACAACAATGCGATGTTGTATGAGCAGTTTAAGGATAGAATCGGGGAAATTGTAGTGGGGGAAATCCACCATATCCGTCACAAGCATGTGATCTTGCTGGATGATGAAGGAAACGAATTCATTTTGCCTAAAGAAAATCAGATTCCATCCGATTTCTTTAAAAAGGGTGAGAATATCAGAGCTATTGTGGAGACAGTAGACTTCAAAGGTTCAAAACCGCAGATTATTATTTCCAGAACTGCACCTAAATTCCTTGAGAAATTATTAGAGCTGGAAATCCCTGAAATCCAGGATGGTACTATCATGTTGAAAAAGGTAGTAAGAATTCCTGGTGAAAAGGCGAAAATTGCAGTGGATGCTTACGACGACAGAATCGATCCTGTAGGAGCTTGTGTAGGTGTGAAGGGATCAAGAATTCACGGCGTGGTAAGAGAATTGAGAAATGAAAACATCGATGTTATTCAGTGGTCGAAAAACCCTGAGATTTTGGTGAAGAGAGCTTTAGGAAATGTGACCATCAATAAAATTGATATCAATGAGCAACAAGAATATGCTTTGGTGTATACGCCTGTTGAAGAGATTTCTAAAGTAATCGGAAAACAAGGTCAGAATATTAGACTTGCTTCTTGGTTGACAGGTTATGAAATTGATGTGCATAGAGAATCCAACGAGGATGACGATGTTGAACTTACAGAATTCAACGATGACATTGAAGAATGGATTTTGGATGAGTTTAAGAAAGTAGGTCTTACTACTGCGAAATCAGTATTGGATAAAGAAACTGAGAGTCTATTGAATATGGTTGATCTTGAAGAGGAAACTATTGAAGAAGTTAAGCGTATTCTTAGAGAAGAATTTGAAGATTAAGATTTTTAAATAAATTTTAATAAACAGTAAAAAAGAAATACTTTAATTTTAAGAATTAAAAAACAGTAAATAATATAGATGCCAAAAATTAGATTAAATAAAGCGGTAAAGGAATTCAACATTTCGATGTCCAGATTAGTAGAGTTTTTACAATCAAGGGGTTTCGAGGTTGAAAGCAATCCTAACGCTCAATTGGAAGAAGCGGCATATTCTGCATTGGAAGCTGAGTTTGCTAAAGACGGCGAACAACGTAAGGCTTCCCATGAGGTGGTGATCACAAAAGTTCCCGAAGAAAAACTGGAAATTGAAGAAAAGAAAACCCCTGAAGTAATAAGAGCTAAAGCAAATAAACCAGAAACTAAAATTTTAGGTAAAATAGACCTCGAGCCTAAAGCACCTGAAGTGGAAGAAACTCCTGCTCCTGAACCTGCTCCACAACCAACACCGGAACCACCGGTAGTGGAAGAGAAAAAAGAAGAAGCAGCACCTGCTCCTGAAGTAAAGGCTGCTCCTGAAAAACAGGAATTCAAAGTTTTGGATAAAATAGATTTGTCTCAAATAGAATCTAGAAACAGACCTGTGAAAAAAGACAAACCAAAAGTAGAGGAGAAAAAAGCAGAGGAAAAACCAGCAGCAGAGCCTGTAAAAGAAGCTCCAAAACCGGTTGTGGAAACTCCTGCTAAGCCTGTAGAGGTAAAAGCTGAGCCTGCAAAAACTGAGGAAGAATCTCAGGAACCTCAAAAAATTGAAACAGTTTATCAGAAATTAGACGGTCCGAAAATCGTCGGTGAAAAAATTGACTTAAGCCAATTTGCTGATAAATCTAAAGGCGCCGGTGCTAAAAAGAAAAGAAAGAGAATTGAAAAACCTGGTGGTCAAAACAACCAACAAGGTGGAAACAATAATCAGCAAGGCGGAAACAGAAACCAAGGACAAGGCGGCCAAGGAAACCGTCCTCAAGGTCAGGGTGGACAAGGCGGTGGAAACCGTTTTGGAAACAATAACCAAGGAAACCGTCCACCAGGTCAGGGCGGAAATCGTCCTCAAGGGCAAGGCGGCGGAAACCGTTTCGGAAACAACAGACCGGGGCAAAGAACAATGCCTGTTGAATTAACAGATGAGCAAGTTAAAAACCAGATCAAGGAAACCCTTGAAAAGTTAACCAATAAAGGAGGTAAATCTAAATCTGCTAAACACAGAAAAGATAAAAGAAACTTCCGTAGAGAACAGGACGAGCGTCAGCAGGAGCTTGAAGCACAAGACAGAACACTGAAAGTAACAGAATTCATCACAGTTGGTGAATTGGCAAGCTTAATGAACGTTTCTCCGACAGAAGTAATTTCTGCTTGTTTCTCATTAGGTGTAATGGTGACGATGAATCAAAGGCTTGAAGCTGATACTTTATTATTAGTAGCTGATGAATTTGGTTATAAAATCGAATTCTCAGATGCAGATCTTGAAGAAACAGACGCTGAGGAAGAAATCGATTCTGAAGAAGACTTATTACCAAGAGCTCCGATTGTAACAGTAATGGGACACGTTGACCACGGTAAAACTTCATTGCTTGACTACGTCAGAAAAACCAACGTAATTGCCGGGGAATCCGGAGGTATTACACAGCATATTGGTGCCTATAATGTGAAACTGGAAAATGGTCAGAGAATTACATTCTTAGATACTCCGGGTCACGAAGCCTTTACAGCGATGAGAGCGAGAGGTGCTCAAATCACGGATATTGCAATTATTGTAATTGCGGCCGATGATGATGTGATGCCTCAGACGAAAGAAGCAATCTCTCACGCACAAGCAGCGGGGGTACCAATGATCATCGCAATTAATAAAGTTGATAAGCCGAATGCTAATCCGGATAATATCCGCCAGCAACTTT
>CBFGVN010000050.1:0-14470 GCA_965651845.1 uncultured Chryseobacterium sp.
CCCGTCTTTATTAAGTTTAATTTCGAAAAGAGAAAAGAATTTTTTGCTTTTATTCCATCAAACTTATTCATCAAAATCTATATAATTTGTAACTAATTTATTCGAAGATATTAAAAACATAGTTTCAACTAAAAAGTATTAATTTTACAATAGCTATTAAATTCTACAGTTGAAAAATAAATAAATGAATTCAATCGTAATAAACATAGGAAACAGCAATATCAGATTCGGGCTTTTTGATGATGATAATTGTGATGTTTCATGGGTAATCAATACAAAACCTTATAGAACGGCAGACGAATTATACGCTCAGATGCTGATGTTGTATCAAACCTATAAAATCGAGCCTCAGGAGATCAGTAAAATAATTATCGGTTCTGTGGTACCTCAGCTCACGAAAGTAATGAGTTCGGCCATCAAAAAAATTCATGGAATTCTCCCCGTGATTGTTGACCGGAACACACCTTCAGGAGTGGCAGCGAAATCGAAACAGATGGGAACGGATATTTATGCTAATCTAGTTGCGGCTCACAATATGTATCCGAACAGAAAGAAAATTATTCTGGATTTCGGAACGGCACTTACAGCGAGTTGTGTGGCGGAAGACGGCGAAACTTTAGGAGTTATCATTGCTCCGGGGATTGTGACCGCTTTGAATTCGTTGATCAGTCAGACCGCACAGCTTCCGGAAATCGAGTTGAAAAAACCAAAAACAGTATTGGGATTAGACACCGTTACCTGCATGCAAAGCGGGATGGTATATGGGTTTTTAGGAATGGTAGAAGGCTTTATCGACAGAATAAATGAAGAGGTAAATGACGATTGTTTTGTCGTGGCAACAGGCGGAGTTTCCCATGTCTACAAACCTTTAACAGACAAGATTCATGTAATGGATAGGCTTCATACACTGAAAGGACTGTACTTTTTAGGAAAAGATTTATAAATTAGGCTGAGACTAAGGTTAAGTTCAATCAATATAAAATTAACCTTAATCTTACCTAACAACTTAGAAAAGAGATGAAAGAATTCCCAAGGATAGAAACAAAAAGATTGATTCTCTCTCAGTTGAAAGAGGAAGATCTTCCTTTTGTTGTTGATTATCTGCAGGACAAAATTTTCTCTGATCTTACCTCTAATATTCCGTATCCTTATCGTCTAGAAGATGCCGAATTTTGGTTGAAAATGTCAAAAGAAGCTTTTGAAAAAGGTTCGGGATTTACATTTGCGATTCGTGATAAAGGTGAAAAAATCATCGGAGCAATCGGACTTCACGATAGAGGAGAAGATAAGGCCGAATTAGGATATTGGATGGCGAAAAGCTATTGGAATCAGGGATTCGTTACAGAAGCGGCCAAAGCAATGTTGGAGTTTGGATTTAAAGAATTAAAATTCAACAGAATTTTTGCAACCCATTTTCTTCACAATCCCGCTTCAGGAAAAATCATGGAAAAAATAGGAATGGAAAAAGAAGAAATTCTATATCAGTATATCAAAAAAAATGGAAAAGATTTCGATATTGCTCTATATTCTATTTTAAAAAATAAGCATTAACGTTTGGATTTAAAAAATTCTTTCACGATCGAAGAACATTCATTTTCCATGATTCCGGTAACGATTTCCGTTTTGGGATGAAGGCTGAGATTTTTATTAATAAAACCTCTCTGTTCGTCTCTCGCTCCAATCACCACCTTTGAAATCTGCGCCCATGAAAGAGCTCCGGAACACATAACGCAAGGCTCCAAAGTGACATACAATGTACAATCTTTCAGGTATTTTCCGCCCAGAAAATTGGCTGCAGAAGTGATGGCCTGCATTTCCGCATGAGCTGTGACGTCGTTTAAAGTTTCGGTAAGATTGTGTGCCCTCGCAATGACCCGATTGTTAGAAACCACCACGCAACCGATCGGAACCTCATCTTTTTCCAATGCAATTTCGGCCTCATTGAGAGCCATCTTCATGAAATATTCGTCGGTAAACATTTATTATTCAAGATTGATCGTTAAAGGAAGTCTGAAGCGATATCTCACCGTATTTCCTTTGAGGGTAGCGGGAGAAAACTTTTCTGAAATCGAGTATAGGGCAATTTCTGCCTGTCTGTTGAATGTAAAGTTGTTACCCTGAGCATGAACATTGCTGATGGATCCGTCTTTTTCCACAATAAAAGCAACGTCCGTTTTTACGGTTTTTTCTTCGGCATACACTCCATCAGAATAAAAAAGATTGGCAACTTCCTGTCTCAGTGCGTTGATTCCGCCGGGATAATCTGCTGCCTTATCTGTGGCAGACATGTCCGGCTGATTCTCAGAATTGGATGTTTTGGTCTGAATTTTATTGAGATCTTCAAGATTTTTTACCTTTAATAAAGCTCCGATTAATGCGACATTTTCTATGCTGTCCATTTTTTTCATAAAAAGTAAGAAGTCTTTCTTTATGGCATCTTTGGAAGCAATATTGGGTTCGGTTCTGTATTTTTTCTGAAACTCATTATTGATCAGAACACGGTGATGGTTGTAATAGTTCTTTACGTTCTTAAACTCTTCTATCTGCTGCGAAAAACAAAAAGAAGAAATAAGACAAAAAAGGCAAAGAATTAGTGATTTCACTTTGATATATTTATGTAAATGTAATCAAAAAATATGAAACCTTACGAAACTTTTTAGCTTTCCAGATAACGGTTCAGAGACTCCTGCAAATGGTTGCGGATATCATCAACTAAACCTTTCGGTTCTAAGACCTGAACCTCTTTTCCGTAGGATAGAATCTCCTGCATGAAGTCGTAGGTAGGGTGAAGGAAGAACTCAAAAAAGATTTCTTCCGGAGTTTCTTTTATTGAATTTTGAGACTGATGTAGAGGAAAACTTTTGATATATTCTCCCTGATGCCGGCTGCATTTCAGAACAATTTTTTGAGGATTTTGTTCGGTAAGATTCATGACCCCAAAAGCATTTTTAAAATATTCCCTGAAATTGTAATTGTATTTTTCCCTGAATTTTTTGTCATTTACATCCAGATAATTAATCCTGTCTAAACCGAAAGATTTCAATGCCTTGTCTTTTGTATCAATTGCGATGAGGTACCATCTGTCTTTGGATTCTTTTAAAGCCAGGGGATGAACTTTTCGGGAAGTCATCAGTTTGTTTTTATAGTTGTAATGCTCGAAGGAAACAATTCTCTTGTTCCGGATCGCGAAAAATAAATCATAAAAGTTCTCAACTCCCGTAGGTTTTCTGCTTTCAAAAAAGATAAAATCTGAAAAGTCGGGATGAAGGTTCAGGGCATTGCTTACCTGAAAAGACTCAAGTAATTTTTGATTGTATTCATCTACTTCCATTGTAGGGCGGCTCTCAATATAATATCGGTTATCACCCTTTTTCTTGTTATGAATGGAAAGATTAAAAAGATCGGAAATCTCCCGAATATCCCTCTGCAGCGTACGGATCGAGTAGCTCTTGATCCCCGCATCCTGAAATTCGAAGGAGTTGAGTAGATAGTCCTCCAGCTGCGAATAGGTAGCTGGAGAACTTTCTAATCTTTTTATAATTAAGGCATATCTTGTCAGGTAAAAATCTTTTTTCATTCGGATATATTTATGTTGCAGCTTTGCTGCGTTTTATTTTGTCGAATGAAACGCAACGTTTCATTGGTAAAGTTTCTACTGCAAATATATGAGCTTAATGCGACAAATGGTGTCGTGTTTTGTTTTTTTGTGAGAAAGTTTTGAGAATTCAGAGACTATCAATAAATATTAAATCTTTATAATCTTTTAGATCATTGGTTTCATCAATTTCAACAATTAATGGATAATAATTTTCTACTGATGGATTTATATGTCCTACAGACTTTACGATAAATGTTAAATTCCTTTCTTTATTTATAAATTTTTTGTTAGTAAGAATACTTTCGTCTTCATCTAGTATTTGTATATCTAAAATGTTTTTTTGATTTGGTTTAAGCTTGTTAAGCGTAAAATAATTTAAAACTTTAATTTTCATAACCTAATGATTTTAATTCTGTATTGAAAAATTCTAATCTTTCTTTTATTAATTCAATCTCTTCTTTTGGTAATTCCCATTTTACTGCATTTTCTAAAAGCTCTTCTGCTGCTTCTTTTTCCATTAAATTTTCTGCAATTATATTTCCATATTTATTTGCCCATCCATCATATAATCCCGACCTAAATTGCTTGGCGTGGATAAGTTCTTCATATACGGCTGAAGTTGTGGCTTTAGGACCTAACATAATTAAATCATCTCCTAAAGTTATTGCTTCAATTTCGACACCTAAGGCTTTTTCTCTTCCTGCAATATATTCGAAAGTTTCTTCATCAAATCTCATGTCTCCACCAAGTTCAGCAAACTCTTTTTGTAATTTTTTAAGAAGGTTTTTATCAATTGGATCACCCTTAATTGTTGAAAATAATTCTCTTCTTTGTTTTTTTCTTTGCGAAGAAGTCTTCTTTCTTTCTAATTTACGTTGTTGTTTTTCTTGCTTCTTATTCCATCTTTCTTCCGCTCTAGTTTTAGGAGTACTTGGAACATCCTCGCTCAAACCAAAAACTTCATCCAAAAGTTTATTCATCTTCGCAAAAAGTTCTTTTACTCCTTTTCTGAATTCACGAAGAAGCATTTGGATGAAATCCAGAAGCCTTGTTATCAAGTCTTTGGTAAAAGTAACAGTTTTTTCAATACCTTGAGAAATTTTTTCTAAAGGTTTTAGCATAAAAGATTCTAAACTTTTAGCCAGTTTTGCTAAAGCTGCAGTCCCTCCTGAGAGGAGAGTTTCAATAATAACATCAACGATGATACCTATGATATAACCATAATAATAAGCTGCTTTTTCTAAAGTAAATTCAGATGCTGTATTCTCAATCCATTTAACCAAACGGATTATAGTTCTAAGTTGAAAGGTAAGAGATTGGTAAAGAAAATCTTTATAATCAAAATTCATAATTCCTCCAATTACATCTTCAATCAGCTCTAAGAACATCTCTCCATATTCGACTTTATTGTCTGAGATGTTTTTCATTTCATAAACCGCTTTAAAAACAAACCCAATCAATGAAAAAATACCGGCAATAATATCAATAATGCTATTGTAGATTCCACATAAGAAAGCATTCGCAATTTGAAAGCTTTTATAAATAATATGTTGCATCCCTGTCAATGGATCAGCTAAATAATCTTCTATACTGTCAATTTGTTTAAAAAAAACATCCAATGCACTATTGACTCTATTATAAATATAATCGGGGAAAAGAGGGGAAGAGGCTTTAAGTAGATTTTTAAAATACGTTTTGACAATATCAATCTTTTCAAAAAGGGCTTTTACTACTTTGGAAATTACCTGTTGTTGTCGCTTAAGATTTTCATCATGATTTGTAGATGCTTCAAACTCATAAAACTTTTTCAATTCTTTATATAAAGCTTCAGGAATAAAAGTTGGATTATATTCTCCTTCTTTTGGATAAGGATTCCAGCCGTTTTCAGAGATTTTTAATCCTTCAATACCAGTTGCAATACCAGCAAAAAACTTTTCAGCTTCTTGAAATATTTGTTTAGTAAAGAAATTGAATATCTTTTCGACAGCTGCATCTTTTAAGCCTAGAAACCAACTTATAACACTAACTTTATTTCTATAGATTCCATCTTCTATTAATTCCTTCAATTTATCAGGTGTTATTGTTATTTCGTGTTTTCTGGTAAAAATTAGAAGATCGGCAAAAGGGATATCTTTCTTAATGGTAAGACTAGAACCAGCAACGGCTCTCAGAACCGTATTGTAATTATAATCGTCATTAATTTCAAGGAAAAGAATGAGTTCATTACTCTGTGGTAATGCTTCCATATAACGTTGAAGAAGAAAAGCTCCATTTTTACTTGCAAAAAGAACGACGTCAATTCCTCCAATAGTTTCAGCAAAACGATTTTTATAAATTGTTACCTCTTCAATGTTTTCTGTGAATATTGGCTCATCAGAATAAATTTGAAAACCTTTGCTATCTGCAACGAGCTTACCATCGTAATAAGTATTGGCTATTTGCCGAGACGTTTTTTGCTTTAATTCTATTGGAGTTTTCTGAACAGGAGTTTCTTGGATCGTATTATTCGAACTATTGCTTCCTATAATCTTGCTAACAGAACCTACTCCAAGCGTATTATTTAATATTTCTAAACTCATTTTGTGATTTTTTGGTGTTAATAAAAAGGCAGAGTTTTTAAGCTCTGCCTATATTGTAGTTTTGAGCTTTCAATTAAAATCTATAAGCAGATTGGATATTAAATCCGGCATCTGAGCCTAGACCACTGTTATTACTACTATTATTCATATAACATACAAGTGATAAAGCTTCATTAATACCTACTCTAGAACTAATTGTAGTTCCTCCTGCATATTGAATAATTACAGTGAATATATCGGCATTACGTGAAATCGACCATGTTGCTGTTGTATCAATTTCAGCTTGATTAGAAAGAGAAAAAAGATTATCTCCTTTAATAGTTTTTGAATTGTTAGCAACTCCGTTACAATTGATGCTTGCATGAAAAGCTGCGTTATTGCTTAATGCTAATACATTGTCTTTATTGATAACTCCAAAGACGATATTCATTAAAGAATTAAAAGAATCTCTTAATCTCAAAGTTCCTGATAGGATAAAGTTTTGTCCGGCGGCAGCAAATTCACTGCTCTTTATCGCTGCAACAACCACGTTTTCATAGGCAAAAGGCTTATTTGCAGCATTTGAAATATATGACATTGTACCTCCTGAAACAGTTATAATATTTGGGGTATTTGGGGTAAACAATTTGGTTTCCCAAACAAGATTATTTAAATTGATAACATTTAAAGAAGATGCTACATTTATCATAATTGAAGGTACATAATAGGCTACACCGTTCCAAAATCTTATTATATATTGTCCTACTGGCAGATCTTTAAAATTATAGTAAAATGTTAGGTCTAAACCATTTGTATATAACTGAACTTGCGAATTGGGTACCGTTGCTACTTTGGTAACGCCATCTAAAGCCATAATTTCGACAGAGAAAGAAGTTGGGGAAAGGTTTAGATTTGCCCCTCTTAAAGAAATCCAATAATTTTTGTTTTGCTGATCAACGACTGGAGGTGTAATCGAGGCAACACTCATCGTGTTGGTTGTCCAGCCTCCATTCATTGCGGTTTTCCAGATTGTTTTTTCAGCATTAGAAAGTGTTGTCGGTAAACTTAGAAAAGGTTGTTTACCATTTGTTTTACCTACTTTTCCAGCCGTATTTTGTGATAAAAAAGTATTAAATGTTGTATCATTCGAAACATCAGACAAGCCGGAAATAGTGTAGTCTTTGCCCGACGTATTCATTGCCCAATCGGCTCCTAATGTAAGACCTGCTCCGGCAATAGAAGTTAAACTGGAATTAGCAACGTTTTTCCCTAGATCTCCCGCAGGCAGTTTTGCGACTTCTCCATTATCATTAAGGCCAACAATTTTATTGTAATCCTGAACGCTACCGTCAGCCGAAGGTTTATCAAGTTTTTGTTCTAATCTCTCTCTTATTATGGCATTATAATCTGCCTGAGTAGCAATTCCTTCAGCAATTAAATCAAGATTTGAGATACTTACATGATCATCCGAAAGTTCGACGGGAATTGATCCGTCAATGACTGCGTGTGTTTTTAAGTCTCCATTGGCATCAATGGCGTAGTCTGTATAAGTAGCTGCACCCGGTGCAGCTACTTGGTAAATAACATTGATTTCTCTTTCTCCAGCTGGCGGCAATGCATTTACTCTTATAATTTTTCCAATATTGGACATGTTTTTTGTTTTTAGTGTTAATAAATTTTTTAAAGCCAATCTCCTGTAATGATTTTTTCTTCTTCTCCAGGTTGAATACCAAGAAGATGGTCATTCTTTTCAAAATTGAATTTATCTTCAGTAATTACTTCAGAAGGAACTTCAAAATCATCAGGATTTTCTGTAGTAAATGGTAAGGCGTGTGCTACTTTCAATCCAATGCTTTCTGCCTGAAGGATATTTAATGTTGTAGGGAGTCTTGTTAACCAAGCTTTTCCTTGTTTTTCTCCTTTTGGCTGTTTCATCTCATCTACGATCGACAAATAAAGCTCATCACCAATGACAGGAACTTCTCCACCATTCCAGATTTTACCTGTTGCTAAATAGAACTGTACGGCGTCTTCAAAACCGGGACGAACAGTAACGATCACTCTCGCGATGCCACTTTGTAAGAAAGCTCTGAACAATGGATCTGTGTTTTCCGATTGATAAAGCTCTACCCAATTCTGTTTATTTCCCCAGTAATAAGGGTACAGGTAATAAGAAAGATTATCCCATTCAAATGCCTGTTCCATGAATTTTACGAAAGCTGTATATTTATCCAGTTTTGAAGAAAGTACAGTTTCATAATCATTAAATGAACTTCCTTGTGTTAATCCTGATAAACCATATCCATGAGTAGAATCAGTGGCTCTATTTGCCATATACGAGATACAGTTTTTACGCAATACAGTATTTTCAATCTGTCTGTAGAAATTAGGATTTGAATCCTTTATAACTACTGCCTTGTTGTCTTCTTCGGCAGTTGCATTATTGTACTCGATTAGGGCTTCTTCATAAGCATCAATAATAGCATTGAAAGTTTTTTGCAGCCATTGCTTTCTTGCCTCTGGTGTTAGTTGGCAATCAATGGATAAAGATGTTTCAAAAGAGTAGAATCTATCTGTTGCAATACTGATGGAAAGATCACCGCTATAAGGTTCTAAAGTTCCGTATTTCACAAAAGTAGAAGAAGTATGGTTTTGTAGGATATGTTTATCTCCGATGTTAAGGTTTAACAAAGAATTACCATTATCCAAATATTGTTTTCCGCCACCACTAATGTTGTAATACGTACTTACATATCCTTCCGGAATTTTTACAACTTCCTGGATACCAATAGCACTCGTTGTATGAGCGGAAGTTCCGATATCTGCTACTTTATCTCTACCATATGCAATTCCTTTTGATACTTTAATGGTTTCATTAGGGAAGTTTTCAATTTCAACATTATATTTGCTGACCCAGTATTTTAGTTTGATATCATTGAGAAGATCATTATAATTACTTATTTGCATATCTCCTTTTGCTCTTGGATCTTCTGGTTTTACTAGTTCTGATGCATTTTTGTTTAAAGTCATTCCTAATAAATGAAGTTTAGCAGGTTCAGGAATCATGAATTCAAACATCATTCGTTTGCCATAATTATAAATCTGATTTTTCATCAGTTTATCAACCCATCTGAACACTCCTACCACATGCTTATCTCCTTTTCTGTTATCTAGACCGTGAGAATTGTTTTCTTCAAACTCATCAATAATTTTTTCGATTCTTTCTTCATGTACTTTTGTTACAATTCTATCCATTGCTCTGGAAGTAATATCCTGAGCTTGGTTTATTGCTTGTCTTGTACTGTCTTCTTTACTTTGATGATTTGCGTAAGTAGTTCCAAGTCCTGTGCTGAAAGTAGCTTCTCCCACTCCGGTAGTCTTCCATGAAGCATCAAAATGTGCAGATATTCCAAAGTCTCTTGATTCCTGTGCCATTTTTGAAATCTCATTCTGCATTTCAAAACGATTGGCTGTAGTGGTATCGGTAAGCTGTTCTCTTTCTGTATCGGAAGAGGTTGTTGTCGTGTTTTCGCTTCGTCTTAATCTTCTTGTGGATTTCTCACGGTATTCTCTTGCCATTACGTTTTCGATGTGGGCAACTTCACCTTCTACATAAGCGTGTGTACTTTGTTCAACCTTTAAGTAATCTGCGATACCAATATTTTTAAAGCCAAAACCTGATGGAATAAAGTTCTCTTCATCGTCAATAATTACAGGTGGTTCTCCTTCTTCGACTTCAAGTTCGAATTTTCCTGAGCTGCAGGTTCTTGCCTGAATTCCAGGGACTAAAATTTCGGTCACTCTTCCATTAGAAAAGACAATTTTAACTCTTAAAATTGCATCCTGAATACTGTAAAAATCTACTCCGGGATTGTGCAAGTCACTTAGGAAAATGGTATTTCCGGATCTTGATTTTACAAAATAATCACCATCAATACTTGTTGATGTGCCATTAGGAATCAAATTATAAGAAATATAGCTTACATCCCATGATGAATCAGGAACCGTTAATGCTAAATCCTGCGTATATCCTTTATAAACAAACTTTGGACAAAGCTGATAGGTAAAAGGAACAGCAATAGTTCTTGCTGTAGGAATCAGAACCCCTCCAATGCTTGTGTAGATTTCTTCATTCCCCTGAGTGTTTTCGATAATTGTATTATTTAATTTTTCTACATTCTCATTGATTACTGAAGAGACTTCTGCAAAAGTGTTTTTACCTTCCAATAATACTCTGAGATCAGCCACATTTCGTTCTGCAGAACGATTGGATGCTCTTTCAGTAGGATCAAATTTATATCCTAAAACATCGAGAAGAGCTTCAATATTTTCCGGTCTTAACGATTCAACCAGAGATTCTGCACTTACTTCATCTCTGAAATTAAATTCAAAAGGTGGAAGCTTAGGAAAAGGAACTTCTTTTGGCTGGCTGCAAGGATCTTCAGGATTATATTCTTCACCGGGAGGTCTTACTCCGCAATATTGATCTTTAGCAGCTGTAACAGCTTCATTATATGCTTGAATATAAGGTTCAATTCTCGCCTGATGTGCTTCATCTTGAGATTTGTATTCATCTTGATAGTCTTTATTATATTGTTTCTCAGTAGCAGATAAATTTTTCTTTAAGCTTTCAATTCTGCTCAGTTTGGTTTTTGCAGCAGCAATTTCTTGCTGTTTCTGCATATCTTCACTAGGGAAGCTTTCTTTAACTGCACTATCGTCGATTCTTGAAGCTGTCTGAGATAAAGATGGATTTTCATCCAGCATTAATTCTTTAGGAAGTACAACTCTTGCGACAATTGCCAGCATAACATCATTTTCATTAGTTACAGATATAGCATGTAACGCTAAAAGCATTTGCATAACAACTTCCTTAATGTAGAAGTCTTTTTGAGTGACCACTTGATAAATTAAATTATTCCATAGTTCAGTAAGCGTCGGAGCCGCAAAAATAAGAGGAAGCATTTCTGCTTTTTTAGCAACAAATTCATCATATGTGCAATTATTTTTATTTTTTGCCAGCCATGTAGCAAAATTATAAAGTTCACCAAAATTGTCTTTTAAATAATTGACATCAGGAAAACATTCAGCTGTTTCTTTATAATCTTGAGCATACCTCATTAGAAGGTCTCTTTTTGTTCCAGTTTCGGTAGTCACAGGAACATAAAAATTGGTGTCGGTTTTTAATGCTTCCGGAATGAGAACAAACCTTTTATCCTGATTTTTATCATCAGAAAGTTGTGGGCTTCTCAGACTTACCATTCTAAAAAGTGTTTGTGTAGGGGTGTTTTCTGCAATTGGTGTTGCAGGATTTTCATTTTCTGCCATTTTGTAATTTGTTTTTGGTTTATTTTAAATTAATATTTGAAGCTTTTCATTCTTTGCTTCGAGTTTCTACTTATTTTTCAAGTGGTTTCTGCAGTATTTTCCACCTTTCGAATTACATTTTTTCTTTTATTTTTGTTATTTTTAAGTCTAATTTTTTAAACACAGTTCTGGCTGTCCAACATTTTGTGAATGGTGAATTCAAAGGAGTTTTATAAAATTTTAAAAGATGAGCTTTTGTGTTTATTGATGTCTCAAAGATAATATGGGACAGCGACAGAACTTGACGTGTTTAAAAATCTAGTTTAATACATGTCTTCTTCCAGCAAGTCGTTTTCAAAATCTTCACGGAAGAAGTTTTCAATGTCATTGAGATAGTTGTCATAGTCTATCTCGGCGTTTTCGATGTCGCTCCATTCTATGGTGTAGAGCTCTTCATCGAAGATGGTATCTGGATTGTGATTTGGTGTTTCCATGTTTTGTGCTTGAGGGTTTTGATTAAATTTTGAACGTATTTCAGGCTGTCCAGCATTTATAAATGTTGAATTCAAAAAGTTATTTTTAGTTTTTAATGATTATTTTTTTGTGCTTTATTTATATTCCAAAGATAAAAGCGGAGGGCGACAAAACTTGACGTGTTTAATTATTTTAGAAAAAATTTGTCATTTATTTTTTAAGTATTTTCTAATCAGAATGAAAAATAAAATTGAGACAACAAACGAAATAATTCCTGAATAAAAAACATTTCCAATTGGCATATACCGATGTCCGCTTTTTGTAATTGGAGGGTTTAAATAATCAAATAATAAATATAAAATGACATAACCAAGAATGAAAAATATAATACTCATAAAAGTGATGCTAAGGTTGCTTTCATTTTGCTAATCATTTTAGTTAAATATAATCAAAAATACTTATATCAGCTAATTATAAGGTTAAAAGCTTATATTTTATTTTTGATCAATTTCTGAACAATTTGATTTAATACTTCCCGATTATCATCGATATAACTTAGTCCGGCTTGTATCAGATTTTCAATATTTGATCTTTTTACGTTATCCATTGCAGGAGAGGCGTTCTTCAACGAAGGATTTAGTCGATAATAATTTTTCTGGTTTCTCAATCCTAATGTCTGAAACATCTGACAAAGCTGATAATCCACAGTTTCCGCATTAGCAGACATCAAAATATCGATTATCGGATTTACCCAACCGATTTTTCCGGCTTTTTCCAGTTTTTTGAATGAATAAGGTCTTGCCTCAATTCCCGTTCCGATAGAAACTACGATCATATCATTTACATTGGGGTGATTGGCTTTCTGATGATTTTTCAAAATTTCCGCAAAAGGAACTTTTCTTGCCTCTGCATAAGCGCACAATGCAGGATTATTGGCAAACATACCTCCGTCAATTAAACTGAAAATCTGTCCGTACATTGATTTGATCTGAACCGGACTGAAATACGTCGGCGCCGCTGAGGTCGCCCTGCAAACATCTCTTACATAAAAATTGTCTGTACTTAAATTTGCCTTCCACGAATTGAATAATTTTGCTCTTCTGTTTTCGATATCATAACTTGTTATTAAACATGGTTTTATTAATTCTTTTAATTCTAAATTTCCAAAAAATGCATTTAAATTTTTTTCAAGTTCCTGCTGGGAAATTTTTTCATTAATCAATCCAAACGGATTTACTAATCGCTCCCAAAAAGAAACCTGGAATATGTCACCACCTTTTTCAGCATACAATTCTAATCCTTTCTGGATAGAATATTTTGCTTTCCGGTGTTCATCGGGACATAGAATGATAGACGCAATCAGCCCTCCTGTACTGCTTCCCGCAACCAAATCAAAATAATCTCCAAGTTTTGCGCTTGGGTTATCATAAAACTGCAATTGCTCTTCTATGTAGCGCAGAATAATGCAGGTGATAATTCCCCTGATTCCGCCCCCGTCCAAAGAAAGAATGGTTGTCTTTTTCATGTTGTTCTTACTTATTTTTAAAGAAATCCCTGGCAACTTTAGACAAGTAAAACCAATAGATTTCCGAAGAAATGTCTATTGGTTTTAGCTTATTATGATGATTGCTGTTGGTGTTTTTCCTTAAAGCAAAGATAGATCGGGGAAGCGACAGAACTTGTCGTATTAAAAAATAAATTCTCAGTGAAGGGAATTTATTTTGAGATAATAATTAAGGCTAAAACTACAAAATCACATACCCATCTCTATCCGTCTTCATTTTCAGCAACCTCCTCCAGCTCGTTTTCACCACGCCTTTTTGCGTTACAATATTTTTCTTTTCAAAATGTGGGAGATCTTTGAAGGTCTTCCAGCTTCCGCCCCAGTCCCAGCCGTATTTTGCAAAAATTTTTACACATTCGTACCAATCGGCGACCTTATCGTTATCCCAGTCTTTTACGGTGTCCCAGCTTGCGGTTTTTCCGTCGATCATCATGCAAATGTCAACTGCCAATCCGTAATTGTGGATGCTTTGCCCGGCTTTGGCGTTGGTTACTTTTTTTGCGGAGGTGATTCTTCCGATGGCATAGAGTTTTTCCTGCTCTTCAAAACTTCTCAGCCCTTGTGTAATTCTCACTTTTGCTCTTCCGGTGAGTGCTTCGTCACATTCTTTAATAATCTGTTTTACTTCCTCTCTTACCAAAGGGTGAAGCCTTTCAATTCTTTGTAATGTTACTTTATCCATATCAAATTTTTAGTGTTTTGGAAAGCAAAATTATAGAATGGGTGCGACAAAACTTGACGTGTTTTTAAATAATTTAACTTAATGATAATCAGTACGTTAATTATTGTGTTAAAATTTAAATTAACCCTAATTTTATACAGTAAAAGTTATAATTTTGTGTATTGAAATATTCAGTTTTAGTCATGTATGATTTAGTGGACTGTAACAATTTTTTCGTTTCTTGTGAGAGGACTTTAGACCCAACACTTGAAGGCAAACCCGTTGTGGTACTTTCCAACAACGACGGA
>CBFGVN010000051.1:0-14192 GCA_965651845.1 uncultured Chryseobacterium sp.
AAACTTGATAATAGGTATATATACGACACTAAAATTCAAATATCGAAAGAAGGAATTGAAAACTCTTCTGTCGTAGTTCACCCGCCAGGTACTGTAATTCTTAGCCGTGACGCTGGAGTAGGCAAAAGTGCTGTTCTGCATTCCGAAATGGCAGTAAGCCAGCATTTTATTGTGTGGGTTTGTGATGAATCCAAATTATCAAATTGGTTCCTGTATTACGTTTTTCAAATTTTAAAACCTGTGTTTGAAAGCATTGCTATTGGAAGTACAATTAAGACTATTGGCCTACCATATTTCAAAGAACTATTAATTATAATTCCCTCAATCAATGAGCAACTAAAAATTGCTTCCTGTTTTTTTTCTTTAGATGAAATTATCACAGCACAGACAGAGAAAATAGAACAATTAAAACAGCATAAAAAAGGATTAATGCAAGGGTTATTTCCAAAAATGAATGATTAGAAAATGAGTACAATAACTAATTTTGCTACCCTAGCAGAGGTCGCTCAACACTTTCGAAAAGATTTAACTGGAGATCATCGACCGATGAAAGATTTGGTGCTATTCTTTGCTCATAACGGTACCGGTAAAACCAGGCTTTCCATGGAGTTCAAACAGGCAGGAAAAGAGTTTGATAGTGAAGGGAAAGTAGTGAATAGAGATACTTTATATTTTAATGCTTTTACAGAAGATTTATTCTCTTGGAATAATGACCTGGAAAACGATATCAACAGAATACTTACACTGAATTCGGATTCTGCGTTTTTTAACGGGTTACATGAATTAGATTTAAATGTCAAAATTGAATCTTTCTTTAGCAACTATGTCGATTTAAAATTTGACATTGATTATGATAAGTCAACCGTAGTTTTTTCAAGAAGTATAATTATTGATGGTATAGAGCAAACAATAGAAAATATTAAAATTTCTAGAGGTGAGGAAACTTTATTTATTTGGTGTTTTTTTCTTGCTATTTGCCAATTAGCCATTGACAAAGACCCAGCTTACAGTTGGGTAAAGTATATTTATATTGATGATCCGGTATCCTCGCTTGACGAAAATAATGCCATTGCTGTAGCCTGTGATTTATGTAATTTGCTTACGACTGAAGGGAATGAAATTAAAACAGTAATCTCAACACATCATAGTCTATTTTTTAACGTACTCTACAATGAGTTTGGCAGAAAGGTTAAAAATAAACGTTACTTTTTGCACTGTAAAAGTGCTAATAGTTATGCTTTACAAGATACAAATGACACGCCTTTCTTTCATCATATAGCAACATTAAGCGAACTTAAGAAAGTTGTTGAATCTAATAAAATCTATACATATCATTTCAATTCCCTGAGAAGTATTTTAGAAAAGACTGCAACTTTTTTTGGTTATGAAAAGATTGATAAATGTATCGATGGTTTAGAAGACGAAGTACTTTTTGAACGAGCATTACAGCTATTTAGTCATGGAAAATATTCAGTATTTGACCCTGTAGAAATGGGTGATGATAACAAAGAACTTTTTAAACGAATCTTAGATGGATTTCTTAATAAGTATGAATTTTATTTTCCAGAAATATTTAATGAAGAAATTCGAACAGAAACAGAATTAAGATGACACAAAAAGAACAACAACAATTAGGAAAAACCCTTTGGAATATAGCTAACGAGCTACGTGGAGCGATGAATGCGGACGACTTTCGCGACTATATGCTTTCTTTTCTATTCTTGCGATATCTATCTTTTAATTACGAAGAAGCAGCAAAAAAAGAACTTGGATCAGATTATCCAAACTTAGCAAAAAATGATAACAGAACGCCACTATCTGTCTGGTATGCCGCCAATCAAGCCGATATCAAAGAGTTTGAGAAGCAAATGCGAAGAAAAGTACATTATGTAATTCAGCCGCAACATTTATGGAGCAATATTACAGAGCTGGCACGTATACAAGATGATAAATTATTAAAAACTCTTGAAGAGGGATTTCGTTATATAGAGAACGAATCCTTTGATAGTGCATTCCAGGGGTTATTCTCTGAGATCAATTTAAATTCCGAGAAATTAGGTAAAACAAATACCGATAGAAATAATAAGTTATGTACAATTATTAAGAAAATTGCTGATGGTATTGCTGATTTTACAACAGACTCCGATACTCTCGGTGATGCTTATGAATATCTGATTGGTCAATTTGCTGCCGGTTCCGGTAAAAAAGCAGGTGAGTTCTATACGCCTCAACAAATTTCAACCATATTGTCTAAAATTGTCACGTTGGACAGTCAAGACCCCACAACGGGACCGAAAAAAAAATTCGATAAAATCCTTGATTTTGCTTGTGGATCAGGTTCTTTACTATTAAATGTCAGACATCGGATCAAAGATAATAACGGCACTATAGGAAAAATTTATGGACAAGAAAAAAACATTACTACCTACAACCTTGCACGGATGAATATGCTGTTGCACGGGATGAAAGACACCGAGTTTGAGATATTTCACGGGGATACATTGCTTAACCATTGGGAGCTACTCAGCGAAATGAATCCATCCAAAAAGATAGAGTTTGATGCTATTGTTGCTAACCCCCCTTTTAGTTTGCGGTGGGAACCAAACGATATTTTGGCAGAAGATTTTAGGTTCAATGGTTATGGTTTAGCACCTAAATCAGCTGCCGACTTTGCTTTTTTATTGCATGGTCTTCACTTTTTAGGAAAAGAAGGAACTATGGCTATTATTTTACCGCACGGTGTTTTATTTAGGGGTGGCACAGAGGCTCTTATTCGAGAGAAGTTGTTAAGAGATAATCATATTGACACCATAATTGGCTTACCATCTAATTTATTCTACTCTACAGGCATACCTGTCTGTATTTTAGTCTTGAAAAAATGTAAAAAACATGATGATGTATTATTCATTAATGCTGTAGAACATTACAAACCAGGAAAAAGACAAAATACACTCCGAGAAGGAGAAAATGGAGAGCCTAACGACATTGAAAAGATTGTAGATACCTATCAACTCAGACCAGCATATATTGAAAAGTATGCACGTAGAGTTTCAATTGAAGAAATCGAAAAAAATGGTTATAACCTGAATATCGCTCGCTATGTTAGTATTGCACGAGATGAAGTACAAATTGACTTGAAAGAAGTAAATAAGAATTTGACCTCGATAAATGAAAGCATTAAAACTTACTCTGATAGACACAATAAGTTTTTAAGGGAATTAGGTTTAGATCCCATTTAATGCAATATTAAATAATGTTTAAATTAGTATTTATGATACTCTAATAAAACCCTCTGAGCAATTATAGAGGGTTTTATTTTGTTCAATCAAAAGATAGGAGACACTGCAAGCACTACAATATTCCTCTTGGCAAATGGATTCCTTTAACCCTAATAATATTCTCGAAATTATCCGGAGTTTCTGTTTTTGTCTCGGTCTGTTCGGAAGATTCCTCCTGTGGCTGAGAACTGATGGACAACTGTATTTTTCTCTCCACAGCCGCCAGCTCTGTTTTTAGCTCACTGAGCTTATTTTCTTTCTTCCAGACACCATCAATGACTTCCTGAAGTACCGGAAGGTCTTTTTCAAGTTCATCCAGTTTCTTTTGCTCCTTTTCAATGTAACCCGGTATTTTTTCCAGTGCATTTAAAAAGTTGAGTGAAGCGGTCTTCGGATCTGAAGCCATCATACCATTGTTATAGGTATATTTAATATTGCCATCACCTTCAACCATGAAACGATTGACAAAAATATCCTCCTGACCTTCTTTCTGGTAGACTTCTGTTTTAACCAGAAGCCTAAAACCATACAGGTTTCCTATTTCATCATAGCCGCCCCCGGTTCTGGCGTTATCTACCAGCTCACCGAGCTTTGTGCCAATCTGCTTTATACCAGCATCCGGTGGTAATCCTTTGAGTTGAACCGGATTAACGATGCTTCCGTCCTGGTTTCTTTGAATCCGTTTCTGATAATTGTCCCAATCCAACTGCATTCTCTTTAAAAGGGCTTTTGAGGATTCGATCGAAGCCATACTATCCTGGAGCCTGTACTTAGAGGCAGCTTTGGAGCGGTGAAACGCCTGACGTTCACTCTCCAGTCCTGCAATCTGTTTTTCAAGCCTGGCTTTATCCAGAAGGTCTGTGTTTCCTGATAGAATAGCTACATATTCAGAGTAACTCATTCCTGTCTTTTCATCCATGCTTCCTTCATCGATGGTTCTTTTACCCAGGCTGTTTGTCTTGAGCTGCTCGATAAACACCTGTTTATTATACAGCGTATTGAACTTATAGCTGTCCAGTGACTTTTCCACCGCATAGATAATAACATCCACTTTATTATCTGCAAAGAACTTCGCAATCTCATTGCCTGTACGGATCCCCCTTCCATCCCTCTGCGCCAGGTCACTCGGGCGCCAGGGCGTATCCAGATGATGAATAGCCACTACTCGTTTCTGTCCATTGACTCCTGTACCCAACATCTCAGTAGAACCAAACAGAATACGAATTTTGCCTTCATTGAAAGCCTTAATCATCTCCTTACGCTGCTTCTCGTTCTTGGCTTCCTGAATGAAACGGATCTCATTTGCAGGGATTCCGTGATCTTCTACCAGCTTACGTTTGATCTCTGAATAGATGTTCCATTGACCCGGTTTATAAGTGCCCAGATCACTGAAAACAAGCTGTGTCCCTTTCTGAGCATTGAATTTCTTGTAGTATTTCGCAAGATTAGCGGCGCAATGGGAGGCTTTATTATCAGGATGATCACCATATTTGGGATTGACCAACCGCATATCCAGTGACATCTTGCGGGCATAGTCCGTTGCAATGAGCATCTTAGCCTTTTCTTCACTTTCTGAAAGCTTTGCTCTTCCCAGTAAAGTGGCATCACCGGTTTTGGCGAATTCCATCAGCTTTTTAATAAACACTTCCTGGTCAGGAGTTGGCGGGATATGGTACAGGATTTCGTTTTTCTCAGGACGGTCGATCCCGATACCTTTGGCGGTACGGTAATCGGTTATTTCAGCATAGAATTGTGCCAATTCAGGTACTTTGATAAAATAGCGGAAACGCTCTTTTGCGACAATCGTGTTGGCTACTGAAAATTCGTAATCCGTGGTTTTTCTGGCAAAGATGGCCGCCCACGCATCAAAGCATCTAATGTTCTGCTTTTCCAGCGCCTTAGGACGAAGGTATTTGAATAGCAGGTACAACTCTGTAAGGGAATTACTGATCGTGGTGCCTGAAAGAAAAGTTGCACCTAAATCCTTTCCCGATCTTTCCTGAATGGTTCGAATAGCAAACAGCAGGTTCATGGCTTTTTGGCTCCCATCCTGATTACCTAGGCCTGCTACCCTCTGATGCCTTGTGTTAAACATCAGATTTTTGAAACGATGGCTTTCATCTATAAAGAGATGATCAATCCCCATCATTTTAAAATCTACCACATCATCCTTGCGGTTTTCAATATCATGCTGCAGGATTTTCAGCTTTACCTCCAGATTTTGTTTGCGGCCCCGCAGCCCTTTAAGCATCGCCCTGGAAACTTCTTTTCCCTGAGTTGCCAAAACAGCAAGGTTTTCCTCGACACTATCCAGCTCCGCTTGCAGGATTTCTTGCTGCAGCTCAGAAGACTGAGGGATCATTCCGAACTGCTCATGGGTTAAAATCACACAATCCCAGTCATTATTTTTGATATCGCCAAAAATCCTTGCTCTTTTCTGAGGAGTGAAGTCTTCCTTCCCTGGATATAAGATCCGCGCATGCGGGTAGGCTTTTCGGTAGGTTTCTGCTATTTCATGGACATTTGCCTTTAAGGCCAGGATCATAGGTTTATGCGCAAGACCCAGCCGCTTCATTTCCTGGGCGGCCGTACACATAATGAGTGTCTTTCCTGCGCCCACTTCATGATCACATATTCCTCCGCCGGCTGTCTTAATCATCCATACCGCATCTTTCTGGCTGGGATAGGGATCTTTTATTCCAAGTGCTTTCCGATCCAGACCCGGAAATTCCTGATGGCTCCCGTCGTATGAAGGACGGACAAAGCAGTTGAAAGTGTCGTTATAAGTATTGGTGAGCTTTTCTTTAAAGTCACCGCCCTGGCTATGCAGCCAGTCGGTAAAGGCTGTACGGATTTCATCGATCTTGCTGCTCGCCATCTGGATCGCTTCCATATCCCTGACCGTAACTTCCTGATCACCTACCTTTATTTTTTTTGTGATATCAGGAGTGGTATTGACCAGGGCATGTTTCAACAGTGCAATTCCATCAAACGTCCGTCTTTCGGCTTTAATGGCATACTTTTCTGTGATATGGACATTCCAATTCTCATTATGAATGGAGAAGTCATCGGTATTTTCAACATAGTGAATGCTCACCTTTGTATGGAACAAATGCGAAGCAAATCGGCTGTAGATGTCAGTCGGTATCCAGCGCTCCCCAAAGTTGAAATCCAGCTCTTCAAATTCGATGCGTAACGGTATGGATTCTTCCAACGCCTTAAGGCTTTCTGCCGCCTGCTTATCATCAGGATTAAATTCGATATAGTCACGAACTTCCTGAGCTTTTTCCACTACATTTCCTGAGAGCCAGCGCTCTTTGAGTTCATACTCCTTTGCCAGTGGGTTATAAAAAATGCGCCCTTGCAATGCTTCTTTTAACATCTCGGAAGCCAGGCCGCTAATTTCCGACATGAATTCCAATCTTACTTCTCCATAGGTATTGAGCGAAGCGGCCAGCGCTTCATCGGGATTATCTGCAGCAAGGGATGCAACCGAGAAACTTACCGGACGATGGAAAATATCTGCTTTATGAATGACTCCACCCACCACCCGTTCCAGATAGGGAATTTCCTTTCCGGCGCTGTCTGTTTTGATCAGCTTGATATTTTCAGCGGTATTCAGATAACCGTATTTCCCCACAAACTCATCGTAAAGACGGTTCAGATCTTTACGCTCTTTTTGATGTTCTTCATGATACTCAGCTTCTTTCGTATAGAGGTCTTGATAGGCGTCACGCACCCCCACGTACGCTACCGCTCTTGCTCTCTGTGAAGGATTAAGTTCCAGAGGATGGAATAAGGCCTGCCTTTTTTCAGAATGGGTGATCCTCCAATACCCGACCTGTCCATCGCAAACCGCCAGGCAGTCATCCCGGTGGAATGGCTGCAGATCATGAGGATAAGCCACAGGTTCAGTTATAAGATTGATCGTCTCTTTCAGTTCACTCGGCTTAGGATTTTCAGAGCCTGCAAATAAATCTCCGGTAACTTCCCTTGGAGCTTTGTTTTCTTTTGAAGGTTTTGAAACAAAAAAAAGTTCTTCTGAAGGAACTTGTGATTGCTCAGGTATATCGGAGAACAAATCTCCCTGATAGCCTTTTTTTGTTGGTTTCTGCTGTTTTTCCGTTTGTTTTTTTACTTGTTTTTTTGCTTTTGCTTTGAGAGTCGGAGCATAAACCGGTAGGAACTCATCTTCGGATTCAAACAGATCAAAGATGCTGAGCTGCTTATCTTTGTTGGAAGTATTGGGTTTTGATGTTTTATCGGATATGGATTTGGATTCCTGTTTAATCGGTAAAGGCTCAGGATTGCTTGTGGTATTTACCACCGGTACAATCGTTGGAGTGATGATGCTTTTGTGAGTTTGGCCACGGTATAAATCCAGGTTCAGATGAGCTGAAAAATCTTCCTTAAGCATCCGTTTAAGATCCTGAGCAATGCCTGAAGCTCCGCCTTCATGCACATATGTCATCGTAGGTTTCCCGTAAGGATCGGTATCCTTAAAAGACCGCGTATGAATGATATAAGCGGGGTTATCCAGTAACAGGTTTTTCGACACCTGATCCTGATCAGTTAAGCTCTTACAGAAATCCCTTTCTCTGTGCGACAGTGATTCCTTACCCGTATGCTTCTGCAATATGATCAGATCACTCCCCACTTCCGTACCCGCATAATCCGTAAACAGATTATTTGGTAACCTTACCGCTGAGACAAGCGTATGGTCTTTCATAAGCGCATCGCGGATCACCTGGTTCGTAGGACTGTTCAGAACTCCCTGCGAGGTAATAAAAGCCAGGATACCGCCATCCCGGAGCACATCCGATCCTTTCAGAAAAAAATAATTGTGAATGCTTCTTGCGGCGCGGATCTTCGCCGGATCTTTGCTTCTTGAATACGAAATGTCAAAGACCGAAGTATCCCCGAAAGGAATATTGCTGGCAATCACATCATAGCTTCCCAATTCTTTTTCGGGGATTTCTTCAAAACCTTTTATCCTGATATCATTATCAGGATAAAGGTTTCTCAATATTTTTCCTGTCAACAGGTCTTTTTCATAGGCTGTGGTTTTTATATCACCTGCTTCATTAAAAGAGCGGATAAAAGAGCCGATGCCGGCAGAGGGTTCGAGGAATTTCTGAATGTGAACATCTCTTTCTTTGAGAGAACCGGATATGGCGTCAATTATTTCAGGAGGCGTATAGAAGGCTGTCAAGACAGAGCTTCGCATGCTTTCGACATACCTCCTGTACTCTTTCTTATCAGTAGAGTTGTCACGCAGCAATTGAAACAGCTCCCAGGTCAGGGGAAACAGCTCTTTTTCAGATTTCCAGGATTTCAGGTCTTCTAAGTCCTCTGCCTGATTCAATACTACTTTAAGCCCTCCAAATCCGCTGTACTGCCCTAAAAGCAGCTTTTCACCTGTCGTTGCTTTACGGTTCTCCTTTTCCAGCATAAAGGCGATACGAAGGGCATCAATGTTCTGCTGCAGGTGAACCTTCTTACTGAAGCCCATGATCTTCGATCCAGATCTGAATGGTTCCCGTTAGTTCCGTATACAGCAAATCGAAATCTGTTGTATACGCAAAATCATCGGTCAGCTCATACCCTGCGAACACTGGTTCACATACAGGCAGCATTTTTAAAGCAAAAGGTCGAAGCTCTTCATCGGCCATAATCGTGTCAAACTCCCGGCACACGACCTGAAAAACGGTATCAAACCTGGAAAAATGGAGCCCTTCAAAGAGGACAAAATCAGCAATCATATCACACTGATCTACCAAATTTCCTGATCTGAATGCTTCTTCATACGTAAATGCCGCATCCTGAGATCGCTGATCAATAAATGCGGTATTGCTTCTTAATTCAGGATAGCTGGTATCCAGCAGCTCCTGTAATCGTAACCTGAAATACGACAGGTCTTTCTTTTCTTTTTCCATAACACATCTAGTTTTATGATGAAAAGACAAGGTAGGACGAGGTTCAAGGGAGTTCTTTATTTATGGAGCAGTTGGCGTCGGGATAGAGGTATTTGGCAGAATGCTATTTCGTAGTAAGATGCGCTGCTGATGAATCACATCAAAAGATAATGCTTAATTCCACTAGAAGAAAATCTTTCTCTCCGGAATCAGCCAGGAAAGCTTTTTTTCGTCTTTTCTTTTTGTGTAAGTTAGCCTCACAAAAAACGTTTGATTGTAGGAGCAATTGTAATTACCGGTAATCATGAAAATTCACATCGTAGGCGCTTCTGGAAGTGGTGTCACCACCTTAGGACAAGCACTGACAAGAAAATTAAGCATCCCTTATTTTGACAGTGATGATTATTTTTGGCTGCCTTCCGATCCTCCATTTACGAAACGACAGGATCCCATAGAAAGGAACAAACGGATTGCAGAAGACCTCGCTAAAACGCAAAACTGGATTTTAGGAGGCTCTGTCTTTGACTGGGGTGAGAACTTGTTTCCGAAGTTTGACTTAATTGTTTTTTTGTATCTGCCTCAACAGACAAGAATGGAAAGACTGAAAAAAAGGGAAATGGAAAGATACGGTGATAGTATTGCCACAGACCCCGAGAGGCAAACACGTTTTACCAAATTTTTGGCATGGGCTGAAGATTATGATAACCATTCCGGAATTGCAAACAGAACACTTAAGGCTCATAAAGCCTGGCTGGCAACCATAAAAGAACCCATCTTAAAGATTGAAGGGAATCTTTCTGTTCAGGAAAGAATGGAACGTATTCTTGAAAAGCTTTCCGAAGAAAAACTATGAAGCTGCTTTTAAGGTTTACGGTTATTCCCTTTAGTCTTTTGTAATTCTATCTTACATCGATATCTTCATTTTTCCAAAGTAATAAGTCCTTGTACACTGCATGAAAACAGAACTAAGGCTGCCTTCCGATTGTAAAGAATACTATGGAGATACCCTGATTTCCAATTTCGATCATTTAATCGATGTGGAATTTGAAACGGCCATCAAAAACAAACCGCTCTTTTCACGATACGCTGCCCTTTATTTTAACGGTAAAATCTGGTGGAACGACAAGCTCGGCTACTGGTGTGTGGAAGTCTGGGCTCTTAATAAATATGTGGCGTCGTATATCTCAGAAAAGCTGGATGAGCTTGCCAATGAAATGGATCTTCATCACGGAGAAGGTGAATGACCTTTATACATCAGCGGTCTATAATGCTACCTTGATGCAATCTAAATCATAAAAAAACCTCTCAAAAAAGAGAGGCTTTTGTCAAATCGTGTGCAAAATAAAAAATTTTATGCATTGCAAAAATGCAAAATTAGTTTCTAACGCATCCTATTTTGGTTAAAATTTCATCCTGTATTCTCTTACCGGCAGCAACTATGCAATGTTGTAATTGCCTGTCAGCACTTCAATCTTTCGTTTTCCTCCTTTTCCTACTCCCTGGGCAACCGATACTTTTTGTTCCAGCGTTTTGGTAAACCAATTGTTTTTCCGGGTATATTTCTTCAATAAATCGTTAGGATAAGAACTCAGTAAAAATTTACCTTCAATGCTTTCCAGTATTTTCAAAAGGGCTTCAAAATCATTCATGGTATAGCTTTTGTAATGCCCGCAATCGGAACCCACGTACGGAGGATCACAGTAATGGAAAGCTCCGGGATGATCCCGGCTCACAATAACCCTAAGGGCATCCGTACATTCCAACTGAACCGATTGAAGTCTAGCTGCATATTCATACGTAAAAGAATCGCGTTTAGTGATGAGTGATGCAGAAGTTTTCTTCGTCTTTTTATCGTATCCCCAGCTGTTATTCAATTTTCCTGCAAATGACTGATTCGCCAGAACCCACAAGGCCCATGCCCTCTGAATACGGGTGAACAGATGCGGATTATTGTACATCACCACCGCATCATTGTGAAGCGAGCGGCTGTAAAGGCTGATCCTGATGTATTTCTCCAGCTCCACAAATTCATTCTGTACCACCTCATAAAAATTGATAATCTCGCGGTTATTGTCATTGATGACTTCCACTATGCAGCGTTCTTTACTCCAAAAAATGGCGCCTCCACCTACAAACGCTTCCGTGTAGGTAGTATGCTCAGGAATGAGGCCGATAATCGTCTCAGCCAAACGCTGCTTTCCTCCATAATACGTTAATGGTGTTTTCATCGCTCCTTTTTTATTCTTTGATCTTTGTTAACCTTCCGGGCATCTTTTGCTTTAGAAATTCTATTCCTTTTATTTTCTGCCACCTTTATTCTTTGGAAACTGAAAGGAGGATTCTGCTTTTTCATTCAGCACGATATAAGCATCAAACTTTTTTTCCGATTTCCCCCTCATTCCCTTGATAAGGAAGGTGGTTCCTTTGGTAACAAGAGACTCTATATCGGAAAGGCTAATACTAACTCCACATACTTTTCGGTATTGCAGCCAGCCACAAGTTTCATCTCGACATTTCACAACATTTTCACTAATAAAGAGTCTTTGACTCTTGCATTTTGGGCAGATCAGTTCCGGTTGTGGCCGCCCTGCTTGGATGGTGCTGTTAAGTAGTTCATCGGTGATATTACGTGTATACTGTTCGATGTCCTTCTGAAATACAGACGGCTCCATTTCTCCATTTTCGATTTTTTGCAGTGCCACTTCCCACTGGGCGGTCATTGCGGCGTCGGCAATTTTTTTATCAGCCACCAAATGGTATACCTGTAGCCCTTTCTCAGTAGGAATCAGAGATTTCTTTTCCCTTATAATATAATTCCTAGAAAAAAGGGTTTCTATAATGGCTGCCCTTGTCGCAGGAGTACCAATACCGATATTCTGCAAGGCTTTACGTTCCTCTTCATTATCGATATTTCTTCCTGCGTTTTCCATTGCGGATAATAACCCTGCTTCGGTATACAATACCGGAGGCTTGGTCTTTTTTTCCAGTATCTTGACATTTTTGATCTTCAGCTCATCACCTTTCTGAAGCTTCGGAAGCTCCTGTACCGGCTCCGTTTCTTCATCCGCAGCATTTCCCTGAATGATTCGCCAGCCTGGCTGGAGCGTCTTTGCTCCCCTTATTATGAAATCATAGTGCAGCACCTGGATCACAACATCGGTCACTTCCTTCTGACAGGGATGCAAAACGGCTTCCAGCAGCCTTAAAGCGATCATATCATAAATGGCATTCTCCTTAGCGGGCAGTTCCGTTGGTATCTTTTCAGTAATGAGCAGTCCATGATGATCGGTCACCTTCAAATCATTTACCATCCGTTTATTGAAACGTCCCCAGGGAATATGGTTGACAGCTTCTATGCAGGATTCCCGGTCGGTTAATCCGCGGATAAGATCCGGTATCTCAGTCCAAAGGTCTTCCGGAATATACTGGCTTCCGGTACGTGGATAGGTGATATATTTCTTTTCATACAGGTTTTGAGCAGTTTCCAGTGTTTCTTCTGCTGAAAGGTTGAGTTTCTTATTGGCTTCCTTCTGCAGGCCCGTCAGATCAAACAGCAAGGGAGCCTGCTCCGTAACACCTTTAGTTTCTACGCTGATCACTGTAGCACTTTCTTCTCGTGCTATAACCCTTAATACATCATCGGCTTTCTTTTTATCTTCCCACTTGGTTTGGGACAAACTTTTAAAATCTTTAAACTCCTTGCGATGCTCCAACTCAATCTGCCAGTAAGGGATGATCGTAAAGTTCTTGTGGTCAAGATACCGTTTACAGATCAGCGCCAGTGTAGGAGTCTGCACCCTCCCCAGAGAATAGACGCCGTTTCCGGCGGCTACCGAGAGCGCCTGTGAAGCATTGATCCCTACCAGCCAGTCAGCGCGGCTCCGGCTTTCTGCAGCTCTGTATAAGCCTTCAAACTCACTTCCGGGTTTAAGATTATCAAAGCCGTTTCTAATGGCCTTCTCTGTCAGAGAGCTGATCCATAGTCTTTCAAAAGGTTTGTTGCTATTGAGGTATTCGTAGATATACCGGAAGATGAGCTCACCTTCCCGCCCTGCATCGGTTGCCACAATAATACTATCTGAGCGGCCAATCACCTTTTCGATAACCTTCAATTGCTTTACCGCTCCGGGATCAGCAGCATACGTTTTATCCTTCTTGATCTTTCGTACGGTTAATTGAAAAGGATGTGGTAATATCGGAAGGTTTTCTTTCTGAAAACCTGAGAGCCCGTAATCTTCAGGCATTCCGAGCGCTACCAGATGTCCCAGCGCCCAGGTGACCAGGTAGCCTCCACCTTCGATATAACCTTCCTTTTTCTCCGTAGCACCTAGCAGGAAAGCTATTTCCCGCGCTACACTTGGTTTTTCTGCAATAACTGCTTTCATAGATGTAATTTGTTGTGATTGTTATTTTCATGAAACAGAGAAGGAATGCTTATCGCATTCCTTACCGGTTCACCTGTTCTGTGATCTTCCTTTTCTTTTAGACTCCCATCTTTCTACCTTTGGACGGCTTTTCCTGTTTCTCCTGTTTTTCCTGCTGCTTTTTGCTGTTTGGTTCGGTTTGACCGGACTCTAACGGCTTTCCAATATTCTTAGTCGCTTCGTTCGTCTTCCCTTCCGAGTTAACCGCAACCTGGGCTTTATGAGCTTCTACAGGTTTTACCTTCTCTTTAAGACTGGCTGAATTCTTGAAGGAGAAATCAATATTTCCGGTTTTCTTATTAAAAGTGATGTAACCGTCATAGGGTTTCCCTTTTTTGTCGGTAAGACCATCCACATAGATCGTTTGCCCATCCTTAAACTGCTGATACTGGTCTTTATCAAGCTTTTTCTCTCTAAAGTATTGTGGTGCGACATATTCATCGCCAATTTTTTGTGCTTTATTGTTAGTAGTTCCCTTGTCAAAGAGAAATTCCACATAACACTTATCGGCATTGAACTGCATTGGAGCATCAAAACGTTCTCCCTTGGAAGAAATCATATTTTTTAGGTACAGC
>CBFGVN010000052.1:0-13696 GCA_965651845.1 uncultured Chryseobacterium sp.
AAGCCGTTACGATGATTTTCAGACAGGGATATTATTATTCCCAGCAGGTTGCTCATCATCTTCTCAACAATACCAAGGATGTATCACCCCTTTTTAACCTATCCAAAAGAGAATTTCAGATTTTCAAGCTGCTGGCGGAAGGCAACGGAAACCTGGAAATTTCCAACGAACTTGATATTAAAATGTCTACCGTAAGTACCTTCAAAAAAAGAATTTACGAAAAACTGAGCGTAAAAAGCCTGGCTGAGATCATTAAATTGTATGAAAAGTACGGTTCAGGAGTGACGAGGTAACCAAAAAACGAAAAGCCTCAATACTGAGACTTTTCACAATTAAAACCGATTATAATATGACTGGAAATTTTTTAAATCTCCAAGATATTATCTTTATTTCAGGTGGATGTTATTCCGACGCTCATCGTGAAGGTTTAAAAAACTGATTTAGTGAACAGATTTTGTTCAGATTGAATGAAAAGCAACAGCCTTCTTCCAAAACTTTGGAAAAGGACCCCTGATTTTCTTGAATAACTTGTGTCATTAGTTTTGTGCCTGATTTGGGTGATGGTGGGAAACTTTAAATTTTTCTTCCTGACGAAGATAAATTAATTAAAAATTGAAACATAAATAATTATGTAGAAAAAAAACTACATTTTTATAGAATAATGTCCACAAAAATGTAATTTAAATAATAATTTTGTACAAAAGCCAATAACTTCACTATATAATGAAATTACCTTGCCTTATTTCTTTGGTATTCTTCTTCTGTATAGATGCAAAAAATTATACCTCAACGAGATACGGAACCAATGGTGGTAATATTTCTTCTACTGTCAAAAGGGTTAATGATAAAGAAATATCCCAAAAGGTGATTGATATTGAAAACATTTATCTTCAAAAGAAACTCGAAAGGAAATTTAATTCGCAGAATAAAAATATTAATGATAAAAAATTCACCGTCAATGTAAGCCCGGGCAAGTATGATCTGGTTGTAAAATTTTTAATTTTTGAAAAAGGAAAATATATCTACAAGACCATTCCTATTGAGATAAGACCTTATTTTTATCAGACTTTTACCTTTAAAATAACGTTCCTTCTTATCGGAATTATTTTCATTCTGATGGCTACCCGTTTCACATCAATATTTTTAAGAAAAAACAGAGTTTTAACGAAATCTCTTCATGATAAAAACATACAGCTTTTAGAAACCAATACGACATTGAAGATCACCCAAAACCGCCTTAAAACCGAGTCTGATTATCAAAAAAAGCTTATTGAAAGCATAAGTCACGATATTACAACACCCGTAAAATTCATTGCTATGCTATCACAGGAGCTGGCTGAATCTGACGATACCAAAACCCAGAAAAAATATTTTGACAGCATCCACAAAACTTCTGAACAGCTGTATAAATTCACATTAGGTTTAAAGGAATATACAGAACTTTACAAAGAAGAAAATACCACGAAACAGGCATACAAAATCTTTGATCTTATTGAAGAAAAAAGATTATTATTTGAACAGATCGCTCTTAAGAAAAATACCATGATCTATAACTTTTGTGATCAACATATCCTTACGAAAATCAACAGAAATATTCTTTCGTCTGTTTTTCACAATATTATTGATAATGCCGTAAAACACACATCAGACGGAGAAGTTACGATCCGGACAAAAATTATTGACTCTTATATAGAACTCGAAGTTACAGATACTGGAAGTGGAATGTCAGATGAACAGATACAGTATTACACACTGCTTTCCGAGGATTCAACCTGTGAAAATTTAACTTTTAAAAATTATGGATTAGGGCTTCATATCGTTATACAGCTGATAAAAAAAACAAATTCCAAAATCTACTTTCAAAAAAATAAAACTAAGGGAACGACTATCAAAATTTTAATTACATATGAATAAAAAAATACTTATTGCCGATGATCACCATGTTGTAAGAATTGGTACCGCCATGATTTTGGAGAAAAACTTTGATGGATTATTTATAGATTACGCCGAAACCTACAGCGAGATCAGACAAAAAATTACTGAAGAAAAATTTGACCTCCTGATTCTAGATATTGAACTTCCCGGAAGTATTTTTAAGGCTATGATCAAAGAGCTGAAAAGCTTATCCGAAGACCTTTTGATCCTTGTTTTTTCTTCCCACAAAGAGACAATTGCCCTTCAGTATTTTGAAGAAGGTGCCAATGGTTTTTTAAATAAGCTCAATACCCCTGAAACTTTGGTGGCTGCCATAGAATCGATCTTCAGTACAGGAATCTATTATTCCCCTTTTCTGATGAACAAGCTGATGGAAAGAAATAATAAAAAAAGTCCCGAAGATCTCTTATCAGAAAGAGAATTACAGGTTTTTATGCTTCTGGCTAAAGGGAACGGAAACCTGGAAATTGCAAATATCCTGGATATTCAGGAATCTACTGTCGGGACTTATAAAAGAAGGATCTACAACAAACTTAATATCAGCAACCTCGTTGATCTTCTTGAAATTTATAATGGTTTACATTAATTAATATTAAAAAAATTACTGTCCTAAATACACAAAATAATTGGCATTTAAAGCACTCGGTCTGATGTCTACCGGCGCGTCACTTCCTCCTGAAGGCACGGAATAGGTATGGGTACTAGTAGTGTTAAACCCAGTGGTACGGGAATAGTTTGCCCCGCCAACAAAACTTCCTGACAACCAGAAATCATGTACGTTGTTTCCGCCACCGTTCATTGTATTTGTCCGTATTCTATCGAGTATCATCGTATGCGTGTGCGCACCTGTAGAGTTGGTAGAATAATTAAAATTAAACAAAGGAAGATTGGCTCTGGTCAGCGTAACGGCATTACTACCCGTGAAAGTTCCGGGAGTTGTTGTTGCAGTTCCCATAGAATATCGTCCGGCTGCATTAGGAAGTACTGTGGTAATTCCTAAAATACTTGCTGCATTGTTTTGAGCTGTTACAGGTAACGTAGTGACATTCCTCCCGTCAAGAAGATACCATCCGTCATGATCCGTTGTTACATATGAAGGTTTTACATCCCCGATATCAAAAAATTCTGCTTCGTGCATCAGTACACCTTGCGCATCAGAAATTACATTTCCTGCAGCATTCAATCCCTGAACTCTTACATCTCCGTTTACATCTAAAGTCGCTGTAGGTGCAGCTGTAAGGATTCCGATCATGGAAATCGGGTCTACGATACGTAACAGATCGGGGCCGATATTAAAATATTTTCCATCCAGTGTCATCAGTCTGTCGGAAGTAAGTACTCCATCGATGGTATAGACAATATCATTACTGTTGATAATGTTTTCCAGCAGTGGTTTCCAGGTTCCTGACTGATAAAACCAAAAACCTTTTCTGTCGATGGTAGCACCATCGCTGGTCAATGAGTATACAATTTCAGACTGAACAGGATTTTGAATGCCCTGGATCTGCGCTGCGGTCTGTCTCGGAATTAATATCCCGTTTTTGGTTGAAACGACATCCAGCACAGCCTGAGGTGAGCTCGTTCCGATTCCTATTACTGCTTTTTGTGCACTAAAAGAAGAATATATAGATAAAAATACTGAAGTAACTATTATTTTTTTCATGCTTTCCTGTTTATTGTCCCAAATAAATAAAGTAAGTATATGTAATGCTTTCCGGCACAATACTGAATGGTGTTCCGCTTCCCCCAGAACTCACTGTTCCAGTATGGGTATGTGCTCCGGCAGAAGGTAATGTAATAGTAGCCGTTCCGCTCGCTGTACCTCTTCCTGACCTTAAAACATAAGCATTTCCGGCTGCATTAGGAGCAAAGTTAAATCCGGATGCCGCAAGTATGTGTGTATGATCTACAGATGTAGAAGATAGTCCCGTCATGCTGTAGTTCGGAAGATTAGCTCTTATAAGAGTGACATTGGATGACCCTCCGGAAGCTAATGTAGAACCTTGTTTCATCAAAAGATTTTCTGCATTAATTAAATTACCGCTTATTCCTAATGTTGCCGCGTTGGCTTGTGCCGCTGCCGATAAGGTATTTACAGCTCTTCCGTCTAGTTTATACCATCCGTTGTGATCTGTCGGTCGCAAGGATTCTTTTACTGTTCCGTAAGGTACTTTAGGTCCGATGGTTAATGTTCCGTCTGCTGTTGCCACTACATTTCCGGCAGATAAATTTCTTACCCTTGTATTTCCGCTGACATCCAAAGTATGCTGTGGCGTATTGGTACCGATACCAACTCTTTGATTTGTTGAAAGAAGGGTAAGTTTATTTGAATCAAAAGATAAATTATTCCCGTTCATGGTCATGGTACGGTCGGAAGTCAGTGTTCCGTCTCCGTTGTAAAGATCAATATTAGGCTGAACTGATGCCCCGAAAGGTTTCCATGTCGTTCCGTCATAATACCAAAATCCCTGGCTTTTAATAACAGTTCCGTCAGTAGTTGTAGCGTATACCAATTCTCCAATCTCCGGATTGCTGATCGCTTCTGCCTGAGTTGCCGCCAATCTCGGAATCAAAACACCCTGTGTTGTAGAGGTAACATCTAATGCAGCCTTTGGAGCAGAGGTACCAACACCTACTTGCGCGTTTATATTCATTATTGATAAAACACCCAATAATGATGCGATTTTTATGATAATTCTGGTTTGCATAAGATTTTTATTAAGTTCCTAGATAAATAAAATAATTAACCTGTATGTAGCTCGGTGACAGAGGAATAGGTGTAGCTGTTCCTCCTGAAGGTATTGTAACCGTGTGGGAATGTGCTCCGTCGGCACTACTCGTATAATTCTGGCTCGCCGTTATTGAATTGGGGCCTGCACCACCCGCTAACTGATAAGAATTGGCAGATCCGGCAGGATCCTGAAGAATATCCGTTGCTCTTAATGTGGTCTCTCCCGGACTCACCAAAGTATGGGAATGTAATGGCGATGAAGTAGTTCCTGACAATGTGAAAGTCGGCATATTAGCTTGTGTTAATGCTACACTTGCCGCTCCCGTTGTCGTTCCCGGTGTTCCCTGCTTGATGTACTTATTGACAGCATCGGGAAGATTTCCTGTAATTCCCAAGCTTGCTGCTCTTGCCTGAACATTTGCCGGTAAAGAGGTTAAAGCCCTTCCGTTCAGCAAATACCATCCGCCATGATCTGTAGTTACAGAAGAATAACGCATATCTCCATAATGATATACAGAGGAAGCATCCGTGGTCAAAATACCATCAGAAGTAGAATAAACACTTCCTTGCGATAAAGAGCGGACTCTCATCGATCCGTTGACATCAAGTTTCTGAGTAGGAGCTGCGGTCATTACACCCACATTTCCGGTGGTATCTCCTGAAACAAATAATTTATCCGGTCCCACATTCAGGGAGTGGCTGTCCATGCTTATAATTCTGTTTCCGGTAAGTGTTCCGTCTGAGTTGTAAATATTAATTCCTCCAGAACTATTCGCAACAACAGGTTTCCATACTGTACCGTCGTAAAACCAGAACCCTACTAAATTCACGGTAGTTCCTGTGTTGGTAGTACTGAACACGAGCTCACCTTCGGTAGGTGAAGCAACCTGTTCGATCTGGGAAGCTGTCATTCTGGGGATTAAAATTCCGCTTTTATCAGAAACGATATCTAGCGCGGCTTCAGGGGTCGGAGTGTTGATTCCGGTTTGGCTGAAAGTTTTGATGCCGATAAGCAATAAGCATAAAACCAATACTTCTTTTTTCATATAACCAATTGATTTAACAATAGATACAATTGCAGTGTTTTGCGATGTAAAAGTATTGTTTTAATTAACGGATATGTGAAAAATAGCTGTAAGAATATTGGTACAGCTTTGTGGAAAAAAGCGTACAAAAATAATTTTTAAGATAAATATTTTATGATTAAATTATTGACTTTACTCTTTCTAATACATCAATTGTTTTTTGTCATTTCTGACCCAACCGGCCTGACTCTCATACTTTACGAAAAATATTTTCAGATCTGCCTGGCTCTCATATTCCACAAAAAATATCTTTTTCTTTGCCTGACTTTCATATTGTGTAAAGTACCATTTTCCGTCGTTGTTTCCGGCCTGGCTTTCATACTCTACTTTATATACTTTAAGATCTGCCTGGCTTTCATATTGTGTTACAAACACCTTTACATCTGCCTGACTGGAATATTGTACAGAGAAAACCTTTTGGGCATTGAGCTGCAGTCCGAGAAAAATTAATAAAAAAATAAATAGCTGTCTCATTGTGTTTTGCGTTACAATTAATGAATAAAAAGATACGAAATTTTATTCAATAAAAAAGCGCCTACATTGCTGCAAGCGCTCCAAACTCAATCTTCTTCATGATATACCGGCCACTCCAAATTCACATTTCCACATTCAATTTATTTATGTTTTTACCTTTCGTTTTAAAAACCCGCAGATTGGATGATGGTACAGATTTTTTAATAAGAATGAATTTATAATTCCAGATCATACCGTTTAAAATGTAATGAAAATGCTGTTCCATCTGCTCAACCTGCGGGTACACCTCAATCACTGAATTTTGAAAAAAATTATATTAAAATTCAAATTCACCAATCAAAATACCGTCTCCTTTTTGTTTATCATCTTTTTGATTCTGGAAAACCACTATTTTTCTTTCCTGTTTTCCGGTTGCATAATTGATGAAAACTTCTGCCATAATTGCTGTTGGTCCCGCAATTCCCACTTGATTTTCACCAAAGAAATTAGTCTGAATCTGATATTTTCCTTTGATGGCTTTTTTCAGTAAAAACTGCTCTGGTCCGAAACCTCGTGTGAAATCGTCACTTATTCTTCCTCCGATTTCGGTTTCTTTGTGAGAATACATACAACGTTCTTTATTGGGATCTGTCACCCAAAGATCGATGTCGGTATCGTCTTTGTTCCAATTAATCACAACCCTGATGTTTACGGGAAGTTCTGCAATAATTTTCGGATTGATATTTTTTAAATCTAATTTATTTCCGTGGTTGCTGATCAGCTGGTTGATCTCCATAATAATGATCTCTTCGATTCCGTCGTCGCGATTGGCAAGCTCTTTTGTATAGGATTGCGTCAGAACTTTATACAGATTATCTAAAGCGCCCTGATATTGGCTGTTGTCTTCCAGCGCCAAAGCGTAATCTCTGTAACTCTGAGGATCAAAAGGTCTCCATTCCAGCACTTTTTGGGCGGCAAAAAGCTCTTTATCATACACTTCAGCCTGTTTCAGTTTGTAAGCCAGCAGCTTGTACAATTCTTCATCTTCGATCTCCAGATCAGCAATTGAGCTTAGTATTCTTAATCCTAATTTTTTATTATTATTTTTAAACAACAACTGTGAAATATCAAAATAATACTGCGGCAGATTTTCATATTCTTTTCTGTTTTTAAGATATATCTGATAGATGGCTTCGGGATCTTTAAGATCATTAAAAAGCTTCATATATTTTGCACTGGATTTTACTTCCGTCATATTTATCCTTCCGGAATTGATGATATCTGAAACATTTTCATCTCCAGACCTCGTCCCTATCTGAATTCCCGCTGCTCTTCCTTGAAGCGCCTGAACTGCGTTGGTAGATGCCACTCCTCTTACCCTAATTTCATTACTTACACTTTCCCTGCTTACTACTGCCGCTGAAGTTACAGCATCTCTTCGTTGGGAGCCATATCCTGTCATTACCACTTCTTCTATAGCTCTGTCGGACTCTGAAACCTCAACAGCTTCATCTCTGCTTTCTGAAATATTTCCCGTTACCACAACCTCCTCGATTCTCTGGCTTCTTAAAGTATCTCGTCTGGATGAATGAGAAGTTGGCTTCGGATACTGTTTCGGTCTATTTTCATAGTCTGTTTTCCACCATTGTTTCAGGATTTCGGTCATTCTTTCCGCGTCGTTCATCAGATCTTCTACTCTTTCATCTTTTTCTGCTCTCCGGTTTTTAACAATTTCATTAAACTGTGTCTGCAATTCTGCTGGCGGCGTGATATCATAACGAACATAATCCTCCACATTTTCCAACACCATAAGGCTCATATTATTGCTTACTAAACCGAACTGCCTGCTCAGGTTTTTGATTTCATTTTTATTTTGCTTCTCAAAAATTTCCAGTTCATTAAGTTTTTTCTGTGCCCAGAATTTTGAAATTTCCCAATCTTTTACCGTCTGTTCTTGGGCATTTAAAGTAACGTTTCTCGTTTCCATCACTTCATTTCCATAGCCGAATTTTACTTTAACTATCGTTTGATTTCCTTTTAAAATCCCCGTTAAAACAAAATCCTGAGAAATCGTCTGCGCTAAAGACGGATATATTTCAGAAAGTGAAGCATTGCTTTCTATTCCCAAAAATTTCAGCGGCTGATAGAGGAGTTTTCTTACTTCTTTTTTAGGATCGTTTTCACTAATATTTAAAAATTCACCACCTGTTTTGTTGCTAATGTATTTTAGCTGATTAAAATTCACATTATTTGACGAAGAAATCGTGTACGTCGGCTGTTCCCACTGTAGTTTTAGTTCTCCGAAAGATGACAATCCGTCTGTGAAGAATAAAATTTCATCTTCTTTTAAAGATTCCAACTGGCTAAAATCTGTTCCTCCATCGTAGGTAACCTGTGACAGATACGTTTTTATTTCGCTCCAGTTTCCTTCATTTATTTTAAAACTTTTTCCTTCTTCGAATGTATTATTAATAAAATATATTCTGACGGTCAGATTTTTATTGGTTTTAAAATACTCCTCAAGCAGGCTCCATTCTTTGGAATGATCCCGTTTCATTCCACTGAGGGAATTGTCCCAGACAATGGCTAGTTTGTTTGGAAGTTTTTTGGCTCTTTCACCCGAATTAATACTTAAATTTGCCAGAAAATAAGAAGAATCGCCAGAAGCATTTTGCATCAAAACACTTTGGTTTTCATTATTTTGAGGAAAATTAATTTTCAGGTTACCAGTAGGCTTATACTTTGTTTTATGAGTTTCCGCTACCCATACATTCCCGTTTTTTACAAAATCAAAGCTTCCATCCGGTTTTTCTTCCAACTGTGGAGCATCTGCATTCTGAAAAACCATTGTTTTTATACTAAATTCAGGAATTTCAGACGCGTGATTGAGTGGTAAAAAATACTGATAATTGTTTCCGGATTTTTTTAATTCATAATTATATGTGATCTGTACCGTTCTCTCGCCGCCATTAGCATTGATGGGATAAATTGTTGTACGGAAATTATTTCCCTCCACTTTTTCTAAAACTCCTGGATCGACATTTCTCTTTTTAATGGTTTCATAGACTTCTTTTGCCTTTTCTTTTTCCACAGGAACAGCATCCCGAAGTTTCCCGTTGATGTCCAAAGCATAGCCGCTTGCATTCACTCCTTCCGGAAGCGGAAAAGTGAGTCTTCCCTGTCTTAATCTTCCCGAATTATTTTTAAAAACCATTGTCACTACATTGGTGGAAATCCTGCCTGTAATTTTGGTTTCTACACTAAGCTTCTGAAGGACAACTTTATTATTTTTTTCGTATCCGCCTTTACCATCCGGAACATCGATCGTAGGGATCTGTGCCAGATACAAAACAGGAAAAAACAGCAGTAATTTTATATATAAGCTTCTCATAAAATGGGCATTTGAATTTGAACAAATGTTTCTATTTATAGAGATGCGGGAAAAGCTGAACGGGTTGGAAATATTTTTAAAATTTTAACTAAACAATTAATATACAATACATTAAAAATTATATTTAATAAACAAAAAACACCTGCTATTACGGCAAGTGCTTATTTTAAAATTGATTTACTTCATTAAAAAATCAACTGACAGGAATGAAATGCTTGTGCAGATAAAAATTGTTCATCCTGATACTTTTTTTAATGTCTTCGATAAGTTTTTGTAAAATGTTTTGTGACAAATTTGTTACATCATACACCAAAATATTTCCATTTCTGCTTTCTTTAATGTGCAGCTCATGGGTTGTTGAGTTGTGTTTAATTTCGTAATCTATCACAACACTTTTGGGCAGATTCACTTCTTTCTTTTCAATAGACTTAGGAAAATCTTTGCTTATAAAAATAAATTTTCCATCCTGGTTTTGATAATCAAATACTTTCATAACGGGGAACATTTAAAATATTTTTCAATCAATTCGATGTTTGTGTTTGAACAGATAAAGTTAATAAAAAAATAGTTTTTAGTTCACATTTTTTTACATGATAGTATTTAATAAATAATAATTGTGCATCATAGAAGCAACATGCTGATTTAGGATTTGGAAGTTATTGGAACCATTATTTTTTTCATAATCTTGATTTTAGTTAAGTTTAAGTAACTTAAAATTATTTGTTCTTGTAATCATTTTTTAATACTTATTTGTTTTAATTATGACCTCCTAAGCTCATTAAAAATTTTTCATTTACCTCTTCAAAGTTTACAGGGTCAAAATCTTTTATAAAGAGTAATTTTGTTTGATTTATTAATAAACAAAAAATCAACAGGAAAATATTTTTATTATTCATTCCTAGTTTATATTTTCTTATATTATTTCACCCAAACTCTTTAAATAATTGGTTAAGAGGGGAAAATAACAATGACAAATAAAATTGACATAAAATAAAAAAAGCCTCTACTGCAGAGGCTTTTTAATTTTTAAAGAAAAGTTTGATTTTCAACGTGGTCCCACCTGGGCTCGAACCAGGGACCACCTGATTATGAGACGAAAAAAGTTACTTTATATTTTGTTATATTCTTTTTCATTGAACTGATTTTCAATAAAATACAATTTAAAACTTTTCATTTCTTTACATTATTTTGTATTATTTTGACAAAATGTTTCACCTATGTTTCACCCAACTATTTTAGTCAATTTGTAGAAACTGCAAGAACTACAACTTCTACAACAGTCCCTCATCCTTAAAACTGGTGTAACTTTCTTTTGTAAGAATAATGCTGTCAAGTAGTGCAATATCAAGTAATTTACAAGCTGTTTTAAGTTTCTTCACAATAGCTAAATCTGAATTACTAGGATTAAGATTACCACTTGGGTGATTATGTACCAATATCATTCCTGTAGCCAAGCATTTTAAAGCTACACCTAAAATTAATCTGATATCCACTAAACTCCCTGTGATGCCACCTTTAGACAAGTTGTAAACACCAATTATTGTATTGGAAGGATTTACGAAAAGTATTTTCACTTCTTCCTGCATCTCTATTATGCTCTTATTCCAGATTGTTCTTAAGATTTCTATTACATCACTGCTTGTAGTAAGAATGGTTTCAGAGATTTTGCAGGGGTGATATGCCACTTGTATCTCTGATACTGTTGTTGCTGTATTCATTTTTAAGTTTTTTTGAAGTATGTGAGGACATAGCTTGTATCAGATATTTGTAACTCCAAAGTCATAGAATTTGTTTAAAACCTCTTTTTGATACATCAGAATAGTTAAATTTTCTTCTTCCTGATAATATAGTTTAAGAGTTACTGAATTGGGAAAAGAGCTTGTAAATTCCTCTAATTTATTTTTAAGAATTTCAATCATATTTTCTCTGTACTTAAGTTCAACTCTCATAAGCCTGTCAGCATTGAAATACAATAGTATCTGCTTTACTTTTAAGCCAAGTATTTCGTTAATGTCTCCAAAATACTCATAAGTAACCAAAGACAGATTATTTTCTATGAATTCATAAGGTGGTACTGATATAATTTCAAATTCAAAATCATTGTGTTCATCATCTAACCTGAATTTTAAGTACTTATATATATCATTTTTCATTTTCACTTTTAATTGTTAAAAGCCACCTGAATTAGAGGTGGCTGAATTATTTCGTTCTTCAAGAATTTATCTGTACCCTATAACTTCTATACACCCATACTTGATTTCAAGTGAAAGATAACTTCTATCAGCTTTACTAAAATCAGGGATGAAATAACCTGGAACTAATATTTCACAGTTTATCCAATCATGCAATACTTTGTTATCATCTTCAAGAATTTCCTTAACGTAGGATTTTTGATAAACTTCATCATCAAATTTGCTGTATATCTCACAGATATATAATTTACTTTTGTTCAGTTCCCAGGTTACAATACTGTTGCTAAGGAAAAATGTGGAAGTTGTAACTATGGTGAAAACACCATGTTTAAGGTCTTCATCAGAATCAGCATTACCTGGAGCTTTGTAATAGTGAATAACTTCTAACACCATTACTTATGGTTTGCTGTATTAGTTGAATCTATATTTTTGTTGGTTGAATTATCTTTTCTATCATCAGTAAATGCAAGATAAAGTCTATTCTGTCTTTTGTTATAGTACCCTACAAGGTGACTTTCAGGAGTTATTTCCATGTATTCGTCTGGTAAAACTACTTGTACATCATAGTTTGATGCTGTAATTGAATTAGAATATTGTTTTTGATAATATACGATATCACATAGTCTGTATGTTATTAATGACAGACATACAAATAGAAATATTAAGATATATAAAAAAGTGGATTGTTTCATGTGAATTAAAATTTGGATGTGGTATTAGTGACGAAGTCTGTTAAATTAATTGTTGATAAATGTTTATTCTGTAAAATTAGACCTGGAAATAATAAATACCCTATAGTTTAAATCATCACTCTTTTCAAGGTTTTCCCCAAACATAAATACAAAGTCTGTTGTCTGCATAATCGTTATCATATTACCATTACCCTCTGTGTGTTGTTTATACAGCTTTGCCCCCAGATAATGGTAAGATTGTTCTATTAAACTTTCATATAGAATTTCAGAATTGAACATATACTGAACAGCAATTTTATCCTTTAACTCTTGAATATCTCCATAGGAAACCCCACTACCATCATTACCCTGACCTGGGAAGTAGTAGATTTCATCATTACCATTTGTAAATAGATTGTATGCATTGTTTTTATTTTTAAAATAGAACCCTTTAGTTAGAAGACTTTTGGAGACTCCTGAAAAGGTAGATGTTGTTTTAAGGTGTACTAAGAAATCAAGTGTTACAGTATTCGTACTGTGTTTTGTTAATGTCTTAATTGTTTGGGCCTTAGCCTTATTGTTTTTAACTTGACTTGTGATGTTTGAAGTTGTACTAATTAATAGTAATGTAACAAGAAATAAAGTTGTTCTCATGTTATAAAAATGTTTAATTATGGTTAGACAAATATATTAAATTATCAAAAATGATAACGATAATATTATCATTTTTGACCACTTTTGAAGTCAGTAATTTTTGTTGATGGAGAAGATAAACTTTCAAATAGCTTTAGGTAAAAGAATAAGACAGCTAAGAGAGGAGAAAAAAATGTCTCAGGCTGAATTGGCTTTACTATGTAATTTTGAGAAGTCTAACATGAACAGAATTGAAACAGGTAAAACCTGCCCCAGTAGTTTTACTTTGTACAAGATTTCTATCAGCTTAGAGGTGAAACTATCTGAAATCACAAATGTGATAGAGTAATCACTAATCTTCAATCATCTCTCCACATACAAGGTAAAAAGTTACTATAATCTTCTAGTAAGGCTACCTGGATGTTTCTGATATTAGGTTCAATGACTTGTATAAGTGTTTAGTATAAATGAAAATTTCAGCTATTTAATAAAATTCCTCCCAGTTATTAATTACTTTTGCAGTCACAGTTACCTGGGCATGTTTAAAGGTAAGCATCAATACACAAGAAAAAATAAAGTAAAAGAAAAGGACAAAATTTACTCCT
>CBFGVN010000053.1:0-13658 GCA_965651845.1 uncultured Chryseobacterium sp.
AAATATTCTACAATATTAATTAAAAGAACTTTCAACAAAAATGAAAAAACACCACTACAAAACCACTATCCAATGGACAGGCAACAAAGGAACCGGAACCAGCAGCTATCGGGATTACGAAAGAAGCCATACGATTTCCATAGAAAATAAACCCGTGATTGAAGGTTCTTCCGATCCTGCTTTCCGGGGTGATAAAACGAAGTATAATCCGGAAGAGATGCTTTTGTCTTCACTTTCTTCGTGCCATATGCTTTGGTATCTTCATTTTTGCTCCGAAGCAGGAATTATTGTGACGGATTATATAGATCATGCTACCGGAATTATGGAAGAAACCAATAATGGAAGCGGTCATTTTGTAGAAGTTACCTTACACCCTGCTGTTACTGTTCAAAATGAAGAGATGGCAGAAAAAGCAAAAGAACTTCATCATAAAGCCAATGAATTTTGTTTCATCGCCAACTCAGTCAACTTTCCGGTAAAACATATCCCCACAGTGTTAGTTAAATAATTTTTTTTTCATTTTAACTCTGCCGAAACACTTATTAATATTAACTTTTTTAAACAATAAGTCTAAAATTTTTAATTAAAACTCCACTTTAAGGGAATTATTTATCAAATAATCATTAAAATTTAATATTATTTGCATATTTATTGATAAAAAATGTGATTTTTTTGATTATTTTATGCAAAATGTAAAGTTTTTTTTATATTTTTATATAACTAAAACTGACCATGATGAAACCGAGATTAACCATCTTTGACGAGCCGCTGTTGTATACAGAAGGGCTCTCAAAACTGCTCAATCAGAGTGAAATTTTCACGAGTATCCATATTTGCAATTGCCCGCAGGCTCTTGCAATGATTCTTCAGGAAGATCCTCCGGAGTTTCTCATGATCAGCTCCAATATGCTGATCCTTACAGATCTCTACAAATCAATAGAGAATATCACTTCTAAAAATAAAACCGTTAAAATCATTATTATCGGAAGCGATTATGACGTGATCGATATCCGAAAACTGTTCAACAAAGGCATCAAAAGTTATCTCGACAAAAACAGCCGATACGATGAGTTCATCAAATCTATTCAGGCATTACTTCACAACGAGATCTATATCTGCGATCATGCAAAGGAAAAAATGATAAATTTCATTGGCAGCGAACAGGAACACACCAGAGGTCACATGAGAGATCCTCTCACAAAACGCGAAATGGAAATCCTGAAGCTGATCTGCGACGGTCTTAGCAGCAAAGACATCTCTGAAAAGCTTTTCATCAGCATCAATACAGTAGAAACTCACAGAAAAAGAATATTGTTAAAACTTAATGTAAAGAACTCGGTAGGGGTCGTAAAATACGCAATTGAAAATCATATTATTGACTAGCAACCAACTAATCAACCATGAAAAATTCCAAACCTCCGGGTTTGGAATTTCTTTTTATATCATGAAAAAAAATGTAAAAATGGTGAATCGTAAATCATGAATAATCAACTCTAAAAAATTCACTATTCATTTGCGAAAGCAAAATTCACCATTGTCGATTAAAAATCTTACTATTCATAGTCCGGCATTTCAGCATTGTTGAAAAGAACAGCTCTTGTGAGATCAGTCATAGAGCTGTTCAAATTAATAACCATAACATTCTTCTGAGAGATGTTATCATTTGAAGTATTCATGAAGATTACTTGGGCATTATTGGGTGAAAATCTCGGATCGAGATCATTCGTACCCATAGCTTTTTCGCTTTCTGAGGAAATGTCATAAGTTGTGTCTGTCAATAAATTATAAACAAAAATATGAGAATCGAGCTGTCGGTAATTTCCCGAGCCGTCTATATACCCGGAAACATCGCGTGTATAGACAAGCATTTGCCCGTCAACGGAAAAATTCAGTCCACCGCTTGCTCCAGCTGTACTGGTAAGAACGGTTTCCAAAACGTTTCCTACTATGTCTATCACATATATTTTTGTATTATATCCGTTAAAATCATTAGTTTTTATTGCAATTTTGCTTCCGTCATAGCTCCAGTCACATTCTGAGATCATACTTCCGTCCGGAGTTGTGTAGACAAGATTCAGCCCGCTTCCGTCTTTATTAATTCTGTATAATTTATTGAAATTGGCATATAAAAGTTCCTGCCCGTTTGTACTCCATGCAAAATCAAGTTCATCATTTCTAAAGCCGGCTACCGGAACTGTTGTAATTTTAAAAACGTTCGATCCATCAGGATTTGCTGTAAAGAGATGATTGCTTCCACCTTCCGTTCTTAAAAATGCAATTAATCCCGCATTATTATTTTTTCTCGGGCGCCAGCTGTTGTAAGAGGAACTTGTAAACTGAAAATTGGCTCCTGTATCGTTGCTTGAAACAATAACGAGGTTGCCGCTTTGTTTCTGAACATAATGATATCGGTTCATAGGAACTGCGCTGGTTGTGAATTTACTGATAGGGCTCAATACCGGAGAATGAATTCCGTCTGAAACAGAAACCTGCCAGAAGTAACTCACCCCATAAGTAAGATTCGAAAGGGTATAATGGTTGGCTGTAAGATCATTTACCTGAACAACATTTGTATTAATATTATTTTTTATTGTTAAATTATATTTTAAAACATCCGTAGAATCAGGATCCGTAGAATTCCAGGTAAGTTCTATGCTCAAAGGCTGATCAACAGCATTATCGATCGGGCTCAGCAATTGTGGGGTTGTCGGTGGAGAATTCAGTGATTCATCGTCATCCATTTCAAAAACTACCGTTACTACCTGATTCTGATTTTGGATATTTACCCCTTGATAATTGGTAACATATCCCGTAAGCTCAGCTTTTACAGAATAATTTCCGACCGGCATTCCGGCAATTTCAAAAGATCCGTCCGATCCTGAAAAAACAGTCTGCGTAGAAGGTGAAGTGAAGATTTTCACATTGGCAATAGGCTGATTTGTCCCTCTCTTCACTACTTTTCCTTTCATGCTTCCTGTCTGAGCCTGGTCTACAAGTTCTTCATCACAGGAAAACAAACATAAAGAAAGGATGAATATGCTGATAATTTTTATTAAAGTTTTCATAGTTCATGTTTTATTTGTTACCAATGTAAAAATTGAGTCCCAGTGCAAATCGCAATGCCTGATCTTTTCTTTTACCGTTCACCAGACCTTCCCAATCGTCTTTGAAGCCTACATCATATTGAGAAGATGCTCTCAGACCGATATTTTTGTCCAGCATAAATTCCAGGCCGCCACCAAACTGTCCTTTATATCTCGGTTTAATTTTGGAATATAATGCGCCTCCTCCTCCATAGATATAGGGAGTGAATCTGTATTTCGGAAAAAGAATAAATTCGAGATTCAGTTCAGGAACGAAGAAATTCCGTTTTACGATGTTCTCATTTTCAAGTGTGAAAATATTTGAATTGATTTCAACATTAAAATTTGGGCTAAAGAAATATTTAAAACCTAATTTTCCTCCGATATTCATTTTGGGATTCACATAATCATCTTTAATTTTCTGTGCCTCCACATTTCCGAAGATGGCAAATTTTTGTCTGTAATTGTCCGGAAATTTATTTCCTATCAATCTGTTTTTATTTTCGTCTTTCTCACGGTCGTATTCATCAATAACAGCCTGATAATTAACAACAGTTTCAACAGATTTTCCCCATATTTTATCTTTAATTCCTTCAACAATTAAGGCTTTCACTGCTTTTTCGATAGCTTCTGTTACGGCAAGCTGTATAGGTTCATTTTGTGTTAAGCCTACTTCAGCTTCAAGCAGCCTTTCGGTATCAATATATCTGAAAAAACTTCCGTTGACACTTGTAGAAAGAATGGTTTTTGAGGTATAAACCGTTTTAAGGATTTCTCCGTTCAGCGTAGAAACGGCACGAAGATAAATGGTAATTCTGTCCTGTCTGTATTGTGTAGAAGCTCCGATCCCGAAATATCGAGCTCCCAATCCGCCTGTCATCACATTGCTGTCGTAGGAAATGACTCCCCCTTCCAGCAAAATTCCGGCATATAAAAGCGGCGGCAAAGACTGGCTGTTTTTGTCGGCATCTTTCAGATATTCCTGTCTTGTGGAGCGGATGATCTGTCTTTCGTTCAGAAGATTAGCAATATTTTCCCTTTCAATGGGGATAAACCATCGGCTGTCTTCCAAAGCTTTGATAAGAATAGTGGTAGTACCCTGCGGCACGGCTGTGCTCCAGTTGTTCCCGTTTTCAGAGGGTTTGTACTGCCCTGTCTGATCCCTGAATTTGTAAACGCCGATTACAATTTTTTCTTTGGGTAAAGGCATGTTTTTCAACTCTGTGGTGTAGATTGTGTTTTCGCCCAATGTAGATCTTTCAGGATTGGAAGGCAATCCGAGCAAAGAACTACAAGCCTGTGTGATACACAGGAATATAGTACAGAAAAAGATTCTGCTGTAAGTTTTGGCTCTCATGGTTATGGTTTAATTAATTAGTTTTTAAGTATTAATTATTTGGGATAATCACTTCCGACTGATCTCCTGTCGCAGTGTCCAAAATATTAATCAGCAGTCCCTGAGCGGTAGTCGTGACCTGTAAATACATGGTGCCGAAAAGATAATTTCCGGGCTGTATACTTCCTTCTCCGAACTGATCTTCAAATAATTTCCTGGATAATTCACTCAAAATCTGCCTATTGAGGCTGTCGCTGAAACTGTCCAGAGAATTCAAATTATCGAGCAAACTGCTGTAATCATTTTTCTGATCAAACTGATTTTGTGCATTTGCAGAACTCAAAAGCCACTGGTAATTGAAAGTATCCCCTCCGAATGCAGGATTCAGTGGCTTATAAACGAGTTGCTGGGATTTTCCGAAGAATATTCCCGCGACAACGGTGAGAATAATTACAAAAGTTTTCATGGCTGGCGTTTTTAGTAAATAAATTCATTTTTAATTAATTTTTTTTTTGCGTTATAATATTTAATATATTTTAAAGTATTATTTAGCTGTTCTTTCAGATAGTCTTCGCTGGGATTGGTCATAAAGCTGTACACTACTTTGTCATCAATTTCGATATTGATCTGCCCGTTTGTACCGCGAACCGGAAGTTCGGAAATCGTAATGGCAGAATTGTTTTTATCCTGACTCTGACTGTACTGAATATAAAACAGATCATAAAAATCTTTTCCCACCTTGCTTTTGGTTTCATCAATGGTGAGACCTTTCAGTTCATAGAAAACCTCTTCCTCTATTTTTGCTACTTTTTTTTTAAACAAATCACTGTTTAGCTCCAGGCTGTCTTTTGCGATAAGATTTTGAGTTTCTTCATCTTTTATATAAAGAAAAGCTTTTAGGGCATCTTTTTTTTCAAGATTTACATTGATTTCGGAAAGCACTTTTACCTCATTAGGATTAATTGAAAATTTACCACTCTGCTGGTTTTTGGAAAGATTTCCGCCGCTGCCTTTTTTAATGGAAACTAAAAGATAATTAAGCTCTTTATAAATGGTAGTGCTGTTACTGACAACCGCTTTTAATTTGATCTGATTTTCTATAAAACTGCTCTCGATCTTGGCAGTGACTTTTTTATCTTCTTGCGCATGCACCAGGGCAGACAAGAAGATAAAAAAAGTACACAAAATCAAAGAATATGAGTTTATCATAATGTTTTAATAGTTCCTTACAAAAATTGTTTTATTGTCACCTTTTACATGAATCTGCATTCCGTCTGAAATGCTGTTGCTTCCGGTGACATCGATAATATTGTTATTTCCCTGAGCGGAAATGATCGTCCTGTTTTCTATATCAGTAAATGAATTGACAAAGTAAAGCGTGTTGTACTCTCCCAATTGTCTCACTGTAATATCAGTTTTGGCATTAATAGAAAGCTCCGCATTATTATTGTTCCCTATCTGAAGAATGTTGGGAGAAGCAGACAGATCAGGGTTTTGAACAGCAATAATATTAAGAATAGTATTACTGTTGATCTTTTCCCAATCAATCTGTTGAGCTTTCAAAGTAGTGAAAAGCAAAAGTGTAATAACACTCCATCCCAATTTAAACATGGTATTAATTTTTAATTAAAGTTAACTGATTGAAACACCGCATAAAACACGTTTAGCGGGTAATGATAAAAAATCACTGTATTCAGGGATGCCCGAAAAAATAGTGGTAAAGACAAAAAGGAGAAGCAAAAGCCTCTCCTCCCTTCAAATTTCAGAAGTACTAATTTGATTGATTAACCATTAAAGAATTATTATTTCCAATTTGAGCCCCCACATGAACATGTGCGTCTCCACTTTGGCTTATTACTGCAATATTTCCATCACCGACTTGGGTATCTATAGCAGAGTTTCCGTCACCAATCTGTAATTGAACCAACAGGTTATCAGATCCCACCTGACCTCCTAAAGCTACATTGTCATCACCCACCTGAACAGCAGCAGCAATATTATCATCTCCTACCTGAATGTGTGTTGCACTGTTATCATTACCTTGTTGAAATTGAACTAAAAGGTTATCATCTCCAATCTGCATTCCTGCTGCACCGTTTCTTCTGCCCAACTGAATCTGAGCTGTCGTATTATCATCACCCCATTGCAAAGAGCTGGCACTATTTCTTCGGCCATCCTGGTATTGTACGGCAGAGTTGTCGCTACCAAGCTGGATAGATAATACTTCGTTTCTTCTTCCCAGTTGTGTTTGTTCTGTAGAGTTGAAAGCTCCGATCTGCCAAGTAGTAGCCTCATTTCTGTTTCCTTGTTGGCTTACTTCATTGGAGTTTCCGAGACCCAGCTGATTCACGTCTACCGAGTTTCTGTTTCCTATGCTTTCAGCATCGTTGATATTCATGACACCTACCTGATCGATATCTGCAGTGTTTCTGTTTCCGTCTTGTGTTAATTCATTAACATTCATAAGACCAGTCTGATCTACAGTAGCAGTATTCATGTTTCCAGTTTGAGTACTCATGTCGATATTTGCTTGCGCAAAAGTGAAACTCACGGCCATAAGTGTAAATACACTTGTAATAAAGTTTTTCATCTTAGTAAAAATTAATTGGTTAATAGTTGGACAAAGATAGATGCTATACTCACTGTGCGAACCATGATAAAAGTGTAAATTTTCAAAATCACCAATTCCGGTCTGAAATGTCACCATCCCCCGTTTTTGTGGTATCACTGGAATTAATTACGGGAAAATACGGTAAGGAAAAGCTGGGTGCGGGTATGAGCGTTTCATTATATTCAAATAACAGTTTATTTTAATTTTTTTTATTAAGATCTTTTTTCAAGATGACAAATTATACGATCATTTTGTATAACTAATATATAATCATCTTAAAACCAAGAATTCAAAATTCTAAGCGAGTAACTCATAACAAGCAACAGAAACTAACAACTAATAACTAGAATCCCGAAAACTCAAAAGAAATTCTTAAATTTGAGAATGAGTTTTGGAAAAGATTTATTAAGGAAAATAAAAAGCGCCGAGTTACCCGGAGAAAATGCCCATGGCGTTTTTTCACCGCCCTATCGTCCCGTTTTCACGTATGAAGAAGCATTGGCTAATAATCCAAAATTTGCCGCTGTAAATATTATTTTATATTTAAAAAATGATGAATGGCATTTTCCCTTAATTCAGAGGACGGTCAATGAGCACGACAGACATAGCGGACAAATCTCTTTACCCGGCGGAAAGCGCGAAGAAATGGACAGAGATTTTGCGGAAACAGCCATTCGCGAAACCTCAGAAGAAATAGGAATCGAAAAACATTATGTGAGAATCATCAGGGAAATGTCCCCAATCTATATTCCGCCAAGTAATTTTTATGTATACCCTTACATTTCATATACCAAGAAAAATCCGCAGTTTATATTACAGCAGACCGAAGCCGTGGAAACCATAGAATTTCCGATCACCTGCTTTTTAAATCTGCCGGATACTCCCGAAATCATGGCTTTACCCACCGCAGGAGGGAAAGAAGTGCCTGTTATCAATTTCAATGGATACATCATATGGGGCGCTACAGCGATGATATTAAGCGAATTCAGCCAGTTGCTGAAAAAAATGTAACTTTGCACTATCGTGTTTAATTGAGAGATGGCGAAGAAAAATATTTTCACCGATGCATTCGGTACTCCTTATTTTTTAAAAAGGTTGATTATTTTTATTTTAGGAATTGTGTCTTACAGAAGATTCAATGGCTTTAATAAATTGAAAATAACCGGTACCGAACACCTTGTGGATCTTCCGGATTCCAATGTGCTGTTCGTATCAAACCATCAAACCTATTTTGCAGACGTGGCAGCAATGTACCATGCATTCTGTGCCGTAAACAACGGATATTTAAACACCATTAAAAACCCGATCTATCTGCTAAATCCGAAGATCGATTTTTACTATGTAGCAGCCGAAGAAACCATGAATAAAGGAATTCTTCCTAAAATTTTTAAAATTGCAGGTGCTGTAACGGTAAAAAGAACCTGGAGAGCTGAAGGCAAAAATGTCAACAGAATGGTGGATATGAGCGAGGTGGATAATATTATGAAAGCCTTAGACAATGGCTGGGTGGCAACTTTCCCTCAAGGTACTACCGCAGCTTTTGCGCAAGGAAGAAGAGGTACGGCAAAATTGGTCAAAAACCAACGCCCGATTGTGATTCCGATTAAAATTAACGGATTCCGAAGAGCGTTCGATAAAAAAGGTCTCCGTGTAAAGGTAACAGGTGTAAAGCCTACCATGGAGTTTAAAGCACCTCTTAAAATAGATTATGACAAGGAAAATGCACATGAAATCTTATTGAAAATCATGACTGCCATTGAGCAGACAGAGGATTTCAATTTACTACACAATTATGATGAAGAACTTAAAGCTAAAAAATTAGAACAAAGGGACTCCAATAATTAAAGTAGAATAAAATTATGAAAAGAATAATAGGGATCTTATTCGCAATCATAGTATTAGTTTCATGTAACAGCCAGAAAGTATATTCGGATTTTGAGATCAGCTATTCCAAAAGCGGAGGCTATGCTCCGGTGTATGAGAATCTGCTCATCAATGGCAACAATGCGCACTATTCTTTCGAGGGACAGGGAAAAAAGTATAAGAAGGATTTTAAAATCTCAGAAGAAGATCTTACAAAACTAAACAATACGCTTTCCCAGAACAATTTCAGGAAAATAGAGGAAGACCGTAAAAAATTGTACGACAATATTACCACTTCCATCAACATAAAAAAAGGTCCTAATGAAGGCAGTAAAACAGATGCCAGCTTGATTATGCCCAATTATAAAACAAACTGGGAAAACATCACCAAAGCTTTTCAGGAGATCATTAATAATAATGTAAAAAAATAACAGATAAGTTGAAGACCCATTTCATTGCTATCGGCGGAAGTGCTATGCATAATCTTGCTATTGCGTTAAAAGACAAAGGATATCAGGTGACCGGTTCGGATGATGCTATTTTCGAGCCATCAAAATCAAGGTTGGAAAATAAAGGAATTTTACCTGCAGAAATGGGTTGGTTTCCCGAAAAAATCACTCCAGATATTGATGCCGTCATTCTTGGAATGCATGCGCATCAGGACAATCCCGAGTTGGCAAAAGCAAAAGAACTGGGTTTAAAAATATATTCATACCCTGAATTCTTATACGAACAGTCTAAGGACAAAACAAGAGTCGTAATCGCCGGCTCACACGGGAAAACAACCATCACTTCCATGATTCTCCATGTCCTGAATTTTCATCAGAAAGATGTCGATTTTATGGTGGGAGCACAGCTGGAAGGTTTCGATTGCATGGTAAAACTTACTCAGGATAATGATTTTATGGTGTTGGAAGGTGACGAATATCTTTCCTCTCCTATCGACCTGCGTTCAAAATTTTTACTGTATCAGCCGAATATTGCTTTGATGAGCGGAATTGCCTGGGATCATATTAATGTTTTCAAAACCTTTGATGATTATATAGAGCAGTTCAGAAAATTCGTGGCAAGCATTACTCCCGGCGGGATTCTGGTCTACAATGAAGAAGATGCTGAAGTGGTAAAAGTAGTGGAAGGAGCTGAAAATTATTTCAGAAAAATCCCTTACAAAACTCCTGAATATGAAATCATTAACGGGAAAGTTCACCTTAAAACAGAAATGGGCGATGTTCCGCTTTCGGTTTTCGGAGCCCACAACCTTTTGAATATGGAAGGTGCAAGACATATCTGTCATACGCTGGGAATTATGGATGAGGATTTCTATGAAGCGATCATGAGCTTTAAAGGTGCCTCAAAACGTCTTGAAAAAGTAGAAAGAGAAGATAAAGGAACGCTTTACAAAGATTTCGCTCATGCACCAAGCAAAGTAAAAGCAACCGTAAAGGCTTTCCAGGAACAGTTTAAAAATGAAAAAAAATACGGTTTCCTTGAGCTTCATACATATTCAAGCTTAAATCCTGTTTTCCTTGAACAATATGATCATGCAATGGACGGACTGGATGAAGCCATCGTTTTTTATTCTGAAGATGCCTTGAAAATCAAAAGAATGGAACCGATTTCTCCTGAACTGATCAAAGAAAAATTTAAAAATGAAAATCTTAGGATTTTCACAAATGCTGAAGATCTTCACGCTTATTGGAATACGTTGGATAAAACTCAAGGGGTTTATCTGATGATGAGCTCCGGAAATTTTGGAGGTTTGGATCTAACGAAATAAATTTTACATAAAAAACTCCTTTCAAATTGAAAGGAGTTTTATTTACTTTTTGTCTTTATCATTAGAAAGAGGCCGGTTTTGTGGAGGACGATTACCTAAATTCGGATTCATCATATTGGCTATTGAAATAGCATCATTTACCGTATCCGTATTATAAATCTGTATTACTCCCTGTATTCCTGCAGCTTGTCCAAGAATATTCAGTTGATTTTGATTATTCACAGAGTTTTCAAACATAATTCCCGTAGAATGTGCCGCAGTTTGATAAACATTTCCTAGAGCAAGTGCCGGAGCTTCTGGTACATTTCTCACATTATTCTGTGTTGTTTCATCTGTAATCTGACCGTTCACAGCTTCTGGAACAGCATTTTCTGTTGGTTTTTTTTCTTCGTTTGCCATGGTATTAATTTTTTTATGGTTTGGATAGTAAAGGTAAGGCTTATTTCAAATTAACCACAAAAAAAGAAGCAATAATTTACTGCTTCTTAGTTACTTATATTTTTTTTGTATTAAATATCCGCCATGGAATTCAACATTTTCTTTTCCCAAGCCGGATCTTTCGGATCAAAAAATAGTCTTTTTCCGGTATCCAAAGAACGAACTATATTCATTTCATCTTCTGTCAATTCAAAATCGAAAACATTGAAATTTTCTTCAATTCTTGATGGTGTCACAGACTTAGGTATCACACAGAACCCTTCCTGCAAATGCCATCTCAGAATAACCTGAGCAACGGTTTTGTTGTATTTAGAAGCAATTTCTTTTAATTTTTCATTATCTAAAAGTCCTGCATTACCATTCCCCAACGGGCTCCAAGGCTGGGTAACAATATTATTCTCTCTGTCGTATACCTGAAGTTCCTTCTGCTGGAAAATCGGGTGCAATTCTATTTGATTGATTACAGGAAGTACTGTTGAATTTGCCTTTAGCTCCTCTATTTTTTCAACTGTAAAATTACATACTCCAATGGCTTTGATTTTTCCTTCATGTTACAATTCTTCCAACGCTTTCCAGTCTCCGATAAAATCACCGTAATGCCAATGAATAAGGTACATATCCAGATAATCCAACTGTAATCTGTCTAATGTTCTTTGAAAAGCACCTTTTGTCTTTTCATACGAAGTATCCTGAACCCAGAGTTTTGAGGTGATAAACAATTCATCTCTGTCTACTCTACTCTTCCTGATTGCATTTCCTACTGCTGTTTCGTTGAGGTAAATGGAAGCCGTATCGATCATTCTGTATCCCACTTCAATGGCTTTGATGACGGCATTTTCACATTCCTGCAAATCTTCCATCTGCCAAACTCCGAAACCCAACGCCGGAATATCTACTCCGTTATTCAAACGGATTACAGGCTGCCCCGTATATGTTTTTTGTTGCAGAGTTTTTATTTTTATAGTTAAACAAATTTCTGATAAAATTTTGAGATTTTGGATTACCAATTTTACTTAAGGCTGAAGTTTTGTTTAAAATTATTATTGTTTTAAAACTCCGTCTTTTTGCTTTGCAAAATCCACCCCTTAAGAGAAGGGGGAATTACAGCATTTCTAATACTAACTTCTAACCTCTAATTTCTAACTTCTAATCTTTCTTTATCACTCATCATTTTTCTGAACAGTCCTTTGATATGGTCGATTTCTTCATGATACATTGTATTTTTCCGGCATCCGAAATACAGCGTATTTTCCAATTTCTTTTCACCTTCCCAGATCAATTTTATTTCTCCGTTGTCAATTTCATTTTTGCATAAAAAGTCAGGAACGACTGCCAGTCCTGTTCCTCCTTTCAGGCAACGGATGATCGAATTTAAATTCGGAACTATATAATTCGGTCGAAAGTTAGGTTTATGCCCGAAATTCAAAATCCAAAACTGGAAAAGATGCTCCATATCTCCTGTAGTTCCGTACCATTTTTCCTGTTTCAGCCATTCTTCTGCGTGTTCTATCCCTTTTGAATTCAGGGTTTCGAGAAAACTTCCCGTGTCGACATCTTTTCCGCCCACCAAAATAATCTGTTCGGATGAAAAAGCTTCATGTAAGATATTAGGTGAAGTGCCTTTTTTTGGTGTAATTATTAAATCTAAAATCCCTTTATCCAATTGATCCAACATTTCGGGATATTCCCCAAAGCTGATGATTAAATTAAAAGGAAGTGTTGAAACATACTGCTCCAAAGTTGTCTGGAAAGTTTCAAAACACATTCCCACACTAATTGTTGGAGTATGCTTTTCCGTAGATTTCTGAAAATTTTTCTCCACATCTTCCAATTTTGCCAACGGTTCGGAAATCGCATTGAATAATACTTTTCCTCTTTCCGTAGGAATCATTTTCCTACCAGTTCTGTCGAATAATTTGTATCCGACATAGGCTTCCAGGGAGCCTAAATGCAAACTCACCCCCGGCTGTGAAATAAATAGAGCATCTGCCGCACCAGTTAACGTGCCGGTTTTATAAATAGCCTTAAAAGTACGGTACCATTCTAAATTAACCATAATCTGAAATTTTATTTAGTAAAAAATCAATTTGCTGTGCAGCCAATAGTGAATTGTTGCATCATGAATTGTAACAGGTAATTTTTCACAAAAAATTGACAAGCAAAGCAAATTGACAGTCCATTATTCATTCTATTATAATTCTGATACAAAGATATAAATTATATTATTTTTATTATACAAAAATCGAACATAACTTTGCATCGTAAAATTTAAACAATCATAAAACAATGAAAAAAGTATTAATCATCAACGGTGGACAAAACTTCGGACATTCCGGAGGAAAATATAATCAGACAATTGCAGAAAATACATTGGAAGTGTTAAAAAATTTTGAAAATGTAGAAGTAAAAATCACCAATGTGGACGAAGGTTACAATAAACATGAAGAAGTTGAGAAATTTGTCTGGGCAGATTATATTATTTACCATACGCCAATCTGGTGGTTCCAGCTTCCGAATGGTTTAAAAAAATATATCGATGAAGTTTTCACG
>CBFGVN010000054.1:0-13602 GCA_965651845.1 uncultured Chryseobacterium sp.
ACTTCTGCCAACCGCATTCAAGGCCAGGAAGTCATTTGGGAATATTTAGGAAATCCTTTATAAATGGTATAAATGAAATTACATATGAGAAAAATATTTTTTTGTGGCCTGGTTCTTTTTCTGTATAATAAAAATTTGAATGGGCAAGTAGGTATTGGAGCTGTCTCTCCGGCGCCATCTTCTGTTTTGGAATTATCTTCTTCAAATAAAGGATTATTGATTACCAGGGTCCCTCTGTTATCTAAAACTGATATTACAACGGTTCCCAATCCTGTTAAAGGAATGCTTGTTCTTTCTTCCCAAACATCTGGTACCGGCGAAGATGCGGTATATGAAGGCCAATTGTATAAATATAACGGAGCCGGCTGGGATGAATTGGTAGAAGAGGGGCAGATCGCTTCTGGAAACTTATATCCGGAACTGGTAGCAATAGGAAGTAAAAGCAGTACCACAACAACATGTACAGGAACTAATATGGGAGACTTCCAGCTAACCGACCTTAAGAATATCAAAACAACCATAAATTCTAATGGATCGATTCATGCACATAAGACTGGCTATTATATCTGGAGTGTAAGCCTTAAGCAGTTTATGCTACAGTCTGCCTATAGCCCTTTTCTTCTGCCGGGACTGCTTAATTATGCGTTCCGCAATGGAACCTCCACAACAAGAGCGTGGCAAACGACCGTATTTACAGGTTCGGTTTATCTGCTGCAGGATCAGGACTCGGATGGTTTTCAATGGAATTTGGGAGGGAATTGTGTGGCTCAGGACCGGATAGGGGAGCAATTGGTTGTTTGGCAATATATAGGACAATAAAAAATGATATAATAATGAGAGAAAGAATATTTTATTTCATAGTAACCTTTTTTGCAATTACTATAGAAGGGCAAGTTGGAATAGGAATTGCAAATCCTAATCCCTCTTCTCTCTTAGAGCTGTCTTCTAGCAATAAGGCATTATTGCTTCCCCGTGTTTCCCTTACATCCACCCTCGATGTAAGTACTATTGCTAATCCGGTTAAAGGATTATTGGTCTACAACCTTTCAGACCAAGGCAGCGGGAATACCATGGTATACAAAGACTTAGTGTACTTATACAATGGAATTTCCTGGCAGGCTTTAATGGATTATAAGCTAGGTGTTGGTACCATTAAATTACCTGTGTTGTATTCAAGAGGAAGGAAAACAACAACTACAACCTGTACGGATCTTACAGGGGATAATTTTAATTTGAATATAAGGGATAGCAATATGGGTTCAAATGGAAGTATTACGGCAGATAAAGAAGGATATTATAAGTTCACCATCGGTATTGTTCAATATTTTCAGGTAGAATTCGGTCCTCTTTTAATTACTCCATCCGGTACATTTAGTTATAATTTCCGGGGAGTTTCAGGCTATCAGGATAGAAAAACCACCACTTCGGGGATCGTGCATCTAGGACAAGGGCAAACAAGTGCCGGCTTTTTCTGGGGACTGGGAGGTGGCAATGTCTGTAATTCGACCCACAGGATTAAAGCGCAGGAAGTGATTTGGACCTATCTTGGGAATTTGGAGCCATAAGGCTATAAGAAATGACAAACATCATAAAGTATGACAAATGAGAAATAGTAACTCATCATGTATGTATCTATAAAACAGGCGCAATTCTAACAACACAAAATGATCTAAGCGGGGCGTTCAGTCTCGCTTTTTCACTTGAGAGACAGGAAGTCATATGTAATATATATTAAGGAACTCGAAAACTTTCCTCTATCTTTTTTTGTTTACAATATTGATAACTTCCTCAACAGCTAAATAGAGCTACAAAACAAGTAAGAAATTCCATAGAATTATTTTCATAATTCTTACCATTTTTTAAGCTTTTTGCCATCATTCCCTCTCAGCCTTAAAATTGTTTTCAGCTTTTTTACTACAACACTGCGACTTTTGGATACATTTTCCTGCGGTACGTTGCTGAACTTTGCTGTATCAAAATTTATCAATATGGATTTAAAAAACAGCACAATCCTGATCACGGGCGGAACCAGCGGAATTGGCCTCGAACTTGTAAAACAGCTAACCGAACAAGGAGCAAAGGTTATTGTTACAGGAAGAAAAATCGAGGCACTTACAGAGGTAAAGGAACGCTTCCCAAATATTCACACTTTTCAAAGTGATGTAAGCAAGCCTGAAGATGTAAGACAGCTTTACCAGGACGTTACGCATCAGTTCCCTGAATTGAATATACTGATCAACAACGCTGGCGAAATGCGGCTGATTGATATGCAGGACACCTCTAACAGCCTTGAAAATATCACCCGGGAGATCGACATCAACCTATCAGGCGCCATTCATATGGCTTATCAGTTCTTGCCTCATCTTCTTACCCAAAAATCTGCTGCACTTGTGAATGTTTCTTCCGCGATTGCCTTAATGCCCTATTCCATTGCACCAATATACAGCGCTTCAAAAGCGGGCACCCATTCTTTTACAATGGCCCTTCGCCTTCAATTAAAAGACACCAGCGTAAAAGTAATGGAGCTTATACCCCCGGGAGTAAAAACCAACCTGCAAAACGACTGGGTACTGAAAACAAACTCCAATCAGATGATGGATGTAGATAAATTGGTAGATGTAGCGATCAGAGGCCTTAAAAAGGATACTCCCGAAATAAAGCCACCTATGGTAAAAGTTTTAAAATTCCTGAGCCGAATTATACCTAACGCATTGATGAATCTCGGACATAAAGAATTTGGAAAGTTTAAAGAATTAAATAATAATAGAAAGATATGAAAAAAGCAATTTTTGCAGTTATTCTGCTGTTAATATCAATGACATCCTTTGCCCAGAAAATATCGCCCGACAATATTATAGGTATATGGCAATGTGCGGATTATAAGATAGAAATATTTAGATCGGAAAGCGGCTACTCTGCAAAACTTTTATGGTCAAAAGACATGTTCGAAGCTGACGGTAAGACTCCCAAAAAAGACATTAAAAATCCCAACGAAAAACTAAGGAGCAGACCTATACAGGGCATTGTACATATTTCAGCGCTTGTATTCAAAGACGGTGAGTATGTTAACGGCAAACTTTATAGTGTACAGGACGGGAATACCTATAGCCTGAAAGCCAAACTAAAGAACATCAACGATCTTGAAACCCGAGGTTATAAAGGTATTCCTATGATTGGCAAAACCTTTAACTGGAAACGTATCCGGTAAAGATTTGTCAGCGAATTAATTTTAAAATAAATAAACAATAAAATGAAAAATAATAACGACAACCTTTCAAAGTTCTGGCTGATCCTATCCAATGCAGCACCGCCTGTAGGAATCTTCCTGTATTTCAGGCACAGGGTACGATATCCCAACAAGGCAAAAAAGGCACTTGTAAGCGCACTGACGGGCATACCTATTGCGGTTCTGGCAGGATATATTATGAATACTTATATTCTCAGCTAATGGTAAAGAATATCATTTCATTACTGTTGCTCATTGTTTCAGTATTGCTAAACTTAAAACACGGCTGGGATACATTTAATTATAAAAATAATCCCGAATCTGTAAAGGCGATGGCAGATCTCGGAATTACCGAAACAGCTATTCCTTTTTTGGGTTCGCTGGCAATAATTACCGGTATACTGTTGTTGTTTCCCAGAACGTTCTTTTATGGTAATGTGCTCAATGCGATGCTAATTACTCTGATCATGGCTCTGGCAATACGGTCAGAGAATTATAAAATGGTTCTGTTGGAAATACCTTTCCTTTTTATCCCATTGATCATGATCTGGCTAAAATATCCGTTTAAAATTAACTAAATTGCAGTATGGGAAATACAACACCTTATAGAATCCGGTCTATTTCGGAGATCCATCGCTTAATGGAGCTTCCGAAACCTCATCATCCGTTGATCAGTATCATTGATCTGAAAGGACTGAGAAATGATACAGGAATCGAAGCCGTTATATTTGACCTGTATGTCATTTCAATGAAAAGAGGCTGCGATGGCTTACATTACGGGCAGCAAAAATACGATTTTGACGAAGGTTTAATGGCCTTTTTATCGCCCGGTCAAATTTTGAGAGGAGAAGAAAATGGCGTACCGCCTGCCTTGGAAGGTTGGATGCTATTTATACATCCTGACTTTCTGTGGAATACCTCGCTTGCAAAAAAAATAAAGAAGTATGAATATTTCGGCTATGCGACCCACGAAGCCTTATTTCTTTCGGATAGAGAAGAACAGGTGATCAATGATATCGTAAAAAACATCAAAGAAGAGTATCATTCCAATATTGACAAATTCAGCCAGGATATTATCGTTTCTCATCTTGAAACGATGCTGAACTATGCTGAACGTTTCTACGAGCGCCAGTTCATCACAAGGAAAATAACTAATCATTCGATACTTAATAGATTAGAGGAAGCACTGACAGATTATTTCAATGACGACAGCTTGCTTTCCGAAGGATTGCCAACTGTACAATATATGGCTGACAAACTGAATATTTCACCGAAATACTTGAGCACTTTACTCAAGCAACTTACCGGGCAGACTGCACAACAAATGATTCATGAAAAATTGATTGATAAGGCAAAAGAAAAATTATCGACAACTGAATTGTCCGTTAGCGAGATCGCTTATCAGCTGGGGTTTGAGCATTCGCAGTCGTTCAGTAAACTTTTTAAGCTCAAAACCAATCAGAGCCCTTTAAAGTTTCGGCAATCCTTTAACTGACCGCTTAATAATCTGGAATTTTTATTTGCCTTATAGCGTTTGAACAATACCAGATTGTAAGCTGAGTAGTCCGATGCTGTTTTGGATGTTTGTTCCATTTGTTTTATTTTTGGCAATGATATACTTAACTGTACCATATGCTTAGTTATACTAATATTAAGGAAATTAAATAAAAATTTTTGCTCGAACAGTACTTAATCTTCAGCTTTTAATAAGAAAAGTAATTTTGTACACCAAAGTATATCATTGCCTTGATTTAATAATTATCGATTTTAATCTAAATAATCAAACGGAAAGGTTTTCTGTCTGAACTTCTCATCCAGATTTTGCAGGAACTTTTTCCGTTCTTCCGTCATTTCCGGAGCTGGCAAAAACTCACCTTCGGAAACCGGCTGTCCGATGGCTTCAAAGATTTTTTCCAAACCCGCAGGCATTACGGTACAGAGAAGTTTAGCGAAAGAATCCGACGTATTTTTAAAGCAATGAACAGCGCCTCCAAAAGGAATTTCCACAAACCCACCTTTGGATACAACCATTTTTCCTTTTTCAGTTTTAAATTCAACTTCGCCTTCCAAAACGTAGAAAGTTTCATGGGTATTCGGATGAGAATGCGGTGGCGGACCTCCATTCGGCGGAACAGTCATCTCGATAACAGCAAAACGATCATCCGTTTCTTCTCCGGAAATGACGATTCGGTAATTTCCTCCTGCAACTGCCAGCCTTTTGCCACTTTCCTCGTCTATAATTTTAATATCGGAGTCCATCGTTTTGATTTTTTAAATTATTAATGAAACAAATTTACATCAGTGCCAAACTAGAAATCGTTGACATTTGTCACAATCAATGCGACAGAACCTAATTAACGAAAACTCTGCTTTCTGATTCTGCTGAGCGTTTCACGGGAAATTCCCAAATAAGAAGCAATCTGGTGCAAAGGAAATCTCTGAATCATATCCGGATGAAGTTCAACAAAACTTTCATAGCGCTCCAAAGCACTGAGACTTATTGCATCATCCACACGTTTTTGTGAAGCAATATGATTGTTTTCACTCATTTTCCAGAACATATCTCTCACTGACGGAATCTCAAGAAAAGCATCAAGATTGGGTCTTGGTAAAATCAATAATTCCGTATTTTCCCAGGCTTCGATGTAATATTTGGAAGGCGTCTGATTCATAAAACTCTGACGATCAACAATCCACCAGTCTTCTACCGCCAATTGCAGAATGTACTCTATCCCGTGACTGTCTACGCTAAACTGTCTCGTTGCACCTTTGAGGATAAAACCTGTATATGGACAAACATTTCCTTCTTCAAGAAAATACTGTTTTTTCCTTAATTTTTTCGGCAGCAACAGCGACTGGATCTTTTCTTTTTCTTCTGAGGAAAGAATTGAATTGCTGTAGCGTTCTATATAATTAAAAAGTGGTTCGTACATTTTAGTTTTTTTGAGGCGATAAAGAAAATCGTTATTTATCAAATTTAAAAATTTTCGCTCAATTGTCATTTATTATGTTCAATCTTCAAAATACAATTTTCAAAATCATCCGTCGATTACTCAACGAAACCTGTGCTAAAATTTCAAGAATCAGTTAGGCATTATTTCCCGAAGAGTTGGCAATTTCTTTCACAGATGATTTCTCTTTTTTTGAAAAAAATTAAACTAAAAAATACTGCATTTTAATTATTTAACTGAAAACCAAATAATTAACACAATTCATTGACATTTGTCACTGGTTTTTTGTATCAAATATCACCGTTTTCACGAATCAACTCAGCCTAATTTTGTCCTGTACAATAAGCACTTACACAGCTGAAGTACACCATTAAATAATATTAACTTAAATACATTTATTATGCACACAAAAGCATTCAACCCGGAAAACGCAGCGATACTTCTTATCGACCACCAAGTAGGAACAATGGCGTGGACACATTCTCACGACATCAATCTAGTAAAGCAAAATGCCATTAAACTGGCAAAAATTGCAAAAGCTCTTAATCTTCCTGTGATTTTGACATCCAGTATGGAAGATCAGATTCAGGGTCCGCTGATTCCTGAACTGCAGGAAATATTACCTGAAGCGTATGAAGCCCGAATCAAACGTCCTGGAATTGTAAATGCGATGCATCACAAAGGTTTCAATGAAGCCGTAAAAGCGTTAGGCAGAAAAAAGCTTTTTGTGGCGGGCGTTACAACAGAAATCTGTGTGACTTTCCCTGTTCTACAGATGTTGGATGAAGGGTATGAAGTACAAGTTTCTGCAGATGCATCAGCTTCTTACACCCAATACGGCGATAATCTAGCTTTGGAAAGAATGAGACAGGCGGGAGCAATTATCACAACAGTTGACCAGATTATTTCTGAACTGGCGATTGACTGGACAAGTCCGAACGGAGGAAAACTGGTTGGTATATTAAACTATCATTAAAATTTGATTTACAAAAAGAAACATCGTTACAAAATATAAAAGCGGTGTTTCTTTTGTCTTTACAATTAAAACTTATCTTTATGAAAATCATCAGAGCTTCAGAAAAGCATACCCACGGAAACCAGACATTTCACGTTGAAATATTATATCCGGGAACGAATCAAGGAAAAAACGATACGGGATTTTTGACTATCGGAAGAATTGACCACGCCTTATTTAAACCTCCCGGTTTAGTTCCGATGCATCCTCATCAGGATGATGAGATTTTCTCTTATATCCGTTCCGGGAAGATGATTCATCTCGACAGCACGGGTAAAAAAGAACATCTCAACAATTCTTATATGATGCTGATGAATGCCGGAAGCGGAGTGTCACACGAAGAAAGTTCCGAAGAAGATGTTGAAATGCTGCAAATCTTTATGCGACCTTCTGAAAATGATTTACCACCGCAGGTTCAGTTTCATCAATTTGAAAATGTTTTCAGTGAAAACATCTGGAGATTGGTTGCCGGAAACAGAGTTGATTCACCATTGAAATTAAGAGTAGAAACCAATATTTTCGACATCAGACTACAAAAGGATAAAGTTGTAGAAATCCCAGAATGGAATGAAGAATTCATCAACTTTATATATTGTTTTAACGGAGAAATTAAAATCGGAAATGAAAAGATTGCGAAAGGTGATAGTATAATTCTTGAGGAAAGTCTTTCTATTGAAGCGATTGCAGAAAGTGATCTTCTATTATTTCAAATAAAAAAAGATGCCAAATATAGTGAGACGGGAATGTTCAGCGGAAATAAATTCCATTGATCACACCTACAAAATGGAAAAGCCTTTGAGATTCCAAAGGCTTTTCTATTATATGCAAGTCTACTTATTGCTGTTTTACAAACTGTAATTCACCTGCCAATTTTACCTCATCACTTACCATTACTCCTCCACCTTCAAGTGCAGCGTGCCAGGTAAGTCCGAAATCTTTCCTATTGATTTTTCCTTCGAAAGAAAATCCCGCTCTTGTATTTCCGTAAGGATCAGTTTTGATTCCGTTGAAATCTACATCAAGGGTAACTGGTTTTGTAATTCCGTTGATGGTGAGATTTCCCGTCACGTCGTTACTTAGTGCTGAAGCTTCGAAAGTGATTGTAGGATGTACTTCAACGTTAAAAAAGTCTGCGGATTTCAAATGATTGTCTCTGTCGGTATTGTACGTAGAGATAGAATCCGTCTGAATGGTTGCCACTGTTTTTACGTTTGCAAAAGTATCGTCCTCCGCTTCCAGCTGTACATCAAAATTGGTGAAATTTCCTTTGACATTTGATATCATCATATGTCTAACTTTGAAAGTCAATTCACTGTGTGTCGGATCCAGGTTCCATTTTGTTGCCATTGTAATTATGTTTTAAATTGTTATTTATACTGCAAATTTATAGGGAGTACCGAACGGAAATTGTTGATATTTGATAATAAATATTTTGTATCGGATAAATTCAACAATTAATTTTTGATTTGGACTTTATAATAGTCTATAACGACTAGATTATTTTCATTAAATTCGTAAATCTAGAATAAGGTTAGCATTTCATATGAATATCAATCAAGACAGTTTTTTAATCCTTTTTAGTTACATAGAAGAACACAGCACATCATCATTGAGTTCCGAAGACAAAGAATTTATAAGAGAGTTGTTTGTTTACAAAAAAATTGGCAGAAAACAGTTCTTTCTGAAACAGGGAGAAATCTGCAAATACTGTGGTTTTATTATTAACGGAGCAATGAAACAATATTCTGTGGATGATTTGGGTAAAGAAAATGTCATCAATCTTTATCTGGAAAACTGGTGGGTTGCGGATCGGGAAAGTCTTTTGGGTTCCAAGCCGACTATTTATAACATTGAAGCTTGTGAAGACACCGAAATACTGATAATTTCGCAAGAAGGCATTAAAGAAATGACAAAAGTTACTGCTTTCAACGAATTGACAAAACGACTGGACATGAACCACGGAATAGCAATGCAAAACCGCGTAAATAATGCGATAAGTCTTCCTGCAGTTGAGCGGTACAATAATCTTTTTAAAACTCATCCGGCGTTTCTGCAGAGATTCCCGCAGCACCTGATAGCATCGTATCTGGGAATTACAAAAGAAACATTGAGCCGTATCCGAAAACAAAAATAGATGGGGATAATTTTTATAACTAAATAATTCTAGGAGATACCCGGAATACAGATTAACAAAGTATCTATCGACAATATTATTTTTTCCAAATAGAACGACATAACACGCTACATTGTTTCAAATAAAACTTTATATCTTATATTAGCAATGTAAATTTTAGAAATAGATATGGATTCATTTCAGCCGCTTATCGACCACATCAATAAAAAAATATCCCTTACCGAGGATGAAATGAAGGAGTTTATTTCCTATTTCAAAGTAACCAAAATCAAGAAAAGACAATTCATCATCCAGCCGGATTTTGTTCCTAAATATAGAAACTATGTGGTACAGGGTGCATTCAGAGCATATGTTGTCGCTGATGAAGGCGAGGAACATACTGTCCAGTTTGCCATTGAAGATTGGTGGATTTCAGATTACAACGGATATATCTTCCAGCAGCCGGCATCAATGTTTGTCATGGCTTTGGAAGACAGCACTATACTGCAGATCGATTACGAAAGTGAACAAAACTTAAAAGCTGCTAACCAAAAATTCGAAACTTTTTTTAGAAAAATGGCAGAAAGCTCAGTGGCAGCGATGCAGAGAAGATTGATCAGCAACCTTACAAAAACTGCTGAAGAACGTTATGAGGAATTCGAAAAAAAATATTCTTCCATCACTCAGCGTGTTCCTCAGTACGCCTTGGCCTCTTTCCTGGGCATGACCACCCAATATCTTTCTAAACTCCGAAACATAAGGGTCTCCAAAAAAAGTTAATCCAGTTTCACTTTTTATGTTCAACTGGTTTCTGTTGATTTCCTAATCTAGTTGATTGTACTCGCAGCGGTGATTGCCGCACCTTTGTAATGTCAATAATGACAAATAATTTACATACAAAGAATATGAGTACAAAGAATATGAGTACAACAGACAACAGAACATTTACAGTTCCTACACGCAACGAAGTTTCTTCCAACAATCAAAACATTTTCGACAATCTTCAGAAAGGTCTTGGTTTCGTGCCGAATCTATACGCCTATTTTGGAAAGAATGAAACCGCATTAGGTGATTATCTTGGATTCCAGAATCGAAAAAGTACCTTAAGACCTAAAGAAAGAGAAGTGATCAATCTGGTAACGAGCCAGATCAACGGATGCCGTTACTGCCAATCTGCTCATACAGTTTTAGGTAAAATGAATGGTTTTTCAGACGAAAATATTTTAGAGATCCGAGGAGGTAAAGCTACTTTTGATACAAAATTAGATGCTTTGGCAAAATTCACGGCTTCTGTCGTTGAAAACCGTGGTAAGGCCACTCAGGAAAGCGTTGACGCGTTTTTTGAAGCAGGATATACTGAAGCTAATCTGATCGACGTCATTATGGTCGTTGGCGACAAGATCATCAGCAATTACATTCACAATCTTACGAACCTTGAAATTGATTTTCCTTTAGCTGATCAATTATAATTACCCTTTAATCATCAAAACAATGAAAAATACAGAAAATTTTCAATTGGAGACACGCCTTAAAAAGCACAGAGATTTTTGGGGTTCCAAATTAACAACTGCAGAAAATGAAACAATGGAAAGACATATTGAGTTTCTCCGCGATTCAGGAGCGTTGGATAAAGTGTTGAAAAAAGGCGATCACGCTCCTGAATTTAATCTTAAAAATCAAAACGGAAAGATCATCTCATCCTCTGAATTATTAAAAAAAGGACCGTTGGTCGTTAGCTTCTATAGAGGAAGCTGGTGCCCGTATTGTGTGGAAGAAATAAAAGCATTAAACCTTTTTTATCCTGAAATTCAGGAAAACGGTGCAGACCTGGTCGTATTGTCACCACAAAGTTTTACCAGAACAGAAAAGCAAGCTGAAGAACTACATCTTAAGTATAATCTACTTGTAGATGACGATAACAAAACCGGAAAAGCATTCGGATTGGTGTACGAATTTCCTCAATATTTAAAAGATCTGTATATGGAAAGGTTTAATAATAATATTCAGAAGATCAATGAGGGTTCTGCCTGGGAACTCCCTATTCCGGCTAGATTTGTAATCGGACAGAACGGAAAAATCCTGGACGTATTGGTAGATCCTGATTACCGTTTTCGTCCGGAACCATCGGCCACATTAGCATTTATCAAAAACTTAGCGAAATAAAAAAATGAAAAATATAAAACTAAAAATTGCAGGTCTGTTGTTGCTCTTATTGTCTTATAACGGAATCAACGGGCAAAGCATTAATACAGATAAGAATATAGAACATATTTCATTAAAGGGAAATTCAGTCTTCCCTGAAGGTATCATTACCTTACCGAACAACGATATTCTGGTAGGCGGTTTCGGTGATGGATCTATCCAGCGTATTGATAAAGATAACAAAGTCTCATTTTTCAGCAAGCCGGGACAAAATGGGATGGTGATAGCGGTTGGATTTCACCTTGATGTTAAAAACAACAGATTATGGGTTGCGAATTTTAATTTTAAAACCGAAAGCGGAAATCCGGGCAGTCAGTTCAAAGTGTTTGATTATACCACCGGAAAATTGTTGAAGACCATTCCCGAAAAGTTTATTGATGGTGCATTTTTCAATGAAGTGACGATGGATAATGACGGTAAGGTATTTGTTTCAGATACTTTCGGACCTCATATCTGGTCAACTTCATTTTAATCAGCCAATGCGAGTACATTTGTGACGGACGACCTGCTTAAAAATCCCGAACAGCCTTTCGGACTTAACGGATTAACGATTACGCCGGGTAGAAAATTCCTGATTGCATCTGTGATGAACAGAACAATCAAAGGCGGCGGAAGATTGATCAGAATTGATTTAGCCAATAAAAAAGTCACGCCCATTGAACTTAAAAATGATAAAGCAGTTGATTCATTCTCAGGTTCAGATGGTATGTTTTTTCACAAAGGACAGCTTATTATGGTCAATGTTTATTCAAGTTCCGGTGCTATTTTTACAGCAAATTTCAATAAAGATTTTTCCGAAGCCACTCTTCAAATCAAAGATAAATATCAAAGTGTTTACGACAGACCGACTGCTTCAACCATCCGAAACGGAAAACTGTATACCGTTAACAGCCAGCTCAACCATATTATCGATGATAAGGACGGCAAAATGAATACGCCTCCTGTCCTCCCCTTCCAAGTGGTTAGTGTTCCTTTGAAAGATTTGCTTAAATAAAATTAATCTTTAACCTTTTGATCAATAAAATATGTTTACATTAAAAAATTATAATGCCCTCATTACCGGAGGAAGCAAAGGAATCGGTAAAGCCACCGTAGAATTATTTCTGGAATTGGGAGCGAATGTCATTTTCACCGCCAGGAATAAAACGGAAATCGAAACACTCGAAGCCGAATTGAAATTAAAATACGAAAACGTTCGGGGAATCATTGCCGATGTTACCAATACGGAAGATATGGAAAAACTTAAAATTCAGATTGAATCTTCGTGGGGAAAATTAGATGTTTTGGTCAATAATGCCGGAACCAACATTAGAAAACCTACCCTTGAATTTAGCTATAATGAGTATCAAACGGTATTGGATACCAATGTAAAAGCACCATTCAATATCAGTAAATCATTGTATCCACTTTTGATAAAATCTTCATATCCTTCCATTATAAATGTCGCTTCCGTTGCAGGTCTTCTGGATGTGAAAACCGGTTCTCCTTACGGTATTTCAAAAGCAGGACTATTGCAGCTGACCAGAAACCTTGCCGTAGAATGGGCTGCTGACGGGATTCGTATTAATTCAGTTTCGCCATGGTTTACAGAAACGCCTCTTACCGAAAACCTGCTCCAAAATGAATCTAAAAAAGCTAATGTGATTTCAAGAACGCCTTTAAACAGAGTGGCAAAGCCCGAAGAAATAGCCGGAGCCATCGCATTTTTGGCAATGAAGGCTTCGTCTTACATAACGGGTCAAAATATTATTGTTGATGGCGGAATGACGGTGAATGCATTATAATAATGAAGGCATTTAGCTGGACAATGCTATTTTATTATGACAACAATATGCTTTAATGTACCATTTAATTTTAATAGTCAAGCTCAAACGAACCAAATCATCTATAAAAGTGTTTGAGGATACGCTCGTCTTGGTCACACATAACGCAATGGTGCCAACTGTCTTTAGTTGGCATCATTTTTACATTTATAAATTTTAAGTTCTCGAACTACTAAACAGATGAGGTCATTACATTTACCACTTTATAAAGTAAATCACAAACAAATAGAATTACTACAATATATGGCAAGCATATTTGATATTTACCTTTA
>CBFGVN010000055.1:0-13572 GCA_965651845.1 uncultured Chryseobacterium sp.
AAGATCCAGAATTCCAAATAGCGACACCCCAATCTTCGGAGCAACATATTTATTCGTGCCTTCTGCTCCGATTAAGAAATAATAGGAATGATAAAAATCTACATTTTTTTCAAAATTCAGCAAAACATCGGCCTGTAATTTCGGCATAATAGCAAATTTGGAATTGGCAGAACCCATTAAAGCAGAACCTCCCAATCTGTAAATCACATCATCATTTTTCAGAAAAAGCAATTTTCCTCCTACTTCCCCGAAACTCTGATTTTGATAAGTATATCCTACGCTTATCATTTTATGCATTGTATATTGAGCTTTTACAAACGTAGTCAGAAAAAATACGGATAGGATTGTAATTGCGAACCTAAAATTCATCATCTTTAATTATTATTTAAATGTAAAATTAAAAAAAACTGCCTTATCGGAAAGATAAAGCAGTTCATTTATTCTTTGAAGCAACGAATTAAATTCCGAAAGAGGCTTTAATCTCGTCTACTTTGTCTAGTTTTTCCCAAGTAAAGAACTCAAGTCCCGTAAGAGTTAACTCATTCTTTTGGCCTTTATTGAAAGTCTTATCAGCTACATAGCTTTCTCTTCCCATGTGTCCGTAAGAAGCTGTATCCTGGTAAATAGGGTTTCTCAATTTCAAGTTTTGTTCGATCGCGTAAGGTCTTAAATCGAAAATTGTAGAAACTTTTTTAGCAATTTCACCATCATGAAGATCAACTTTTGCGGTTCCGTAAGTATTGATATATAAACCACAAGGTTCAGCAACACCAATAGCGTAAGAAACCTGTACCAAAACCTCATCTGCAACACCAGCAGCCACTAAGTTTTTAGCGATATGTCTTGTAGCATAAGCTGCACTTCTGTCTACTTTTGAAGGATCTTTTCCAGAGAAAGCACCACCACCGTGAGCCCCTTTTCCACCGTAAGTATCTACGATGATTTTTCTTCCCGTAAGACCCGTATCTCCGTGAGGGCCCCCAATTACGAACTTACCAGTAGGGTTGATATGGTATTTGATCTGATCGTTGAATAATGCTTTAATTTCTTCAGTTTGCTGAGCCACCACTCTCGGAATCAAAATATTTTTGATGTCTTCACGGATTTTGTTCAACATCTCTTCTTCTGTTCCGAAATCATCATGCTGAGTAGAAACGACGATAGAATCGATTCTGATCGGTTTGTGATCATCAGAATACTCGATCGTCACCTGGCTTTTTGCATCCGGGCGAAGATATTTAATCTCAGAATCTTCTCTTCTGATCGCAGAAAGCTCTTTAAGAATAGTATGTGCTAAATCTAGTGCAAGAGGCATATAGTTTGCCGTTTCGTTGGTAGCATACCCGAACATCATCCCTTGGTCACCAGCTCCCTGTGCATTTGCTTTAGCTTCAAAAGATTCGTCGTTTACAGCTCTGTCTACACCTTGGTTGATATCCGGAGACTGTTCGTGAATGGCAGAAATAACTCCACAAGAATCACCATTGAACATATACTCACCTTTTGTATACCCGATTCCGTTGATAACCTCTCTTGCAATCGTCTGTACATCAAGATAAGCATCAGACTTCACCTCACCTGCCAAAACTACCTGCCCCGTCGTTACAAGCGTTTCACAAGCTACTTTTGAAGATTTGTCATATGCTAAAAAGTGGTCGATTAATGCATCGGAAATCTGATCGGCAATTTTATCCGGATGTCCTTCTGAAACTGATTCAGACGTAAATAAATAAGACATATTATTCTTTGTTTTTTAGATTAAAAATTACGAAGAAAAAATAAGAATAAATTGCCGGAAAGCCTAAAAAAGAAATACTGTTTTAGCATTTTTTTATAGAGGTTGCAATCAGGTCAAATTTTTCCTCGTTCGTAAACGTTGGCAAATTTAAGTACTATTTTTTTAATACTCAAATTTTTGTTTACTAATTATAAATTTCTTTAAATTAATGATTTATCAGACATTAGTAATAAAAAACTATTGCGGTTTTATGCTTACGAATTCTTTCGGACTTTCATTATAATTTAACTTTTTCTCTAATGAAGTTCTGATAGAATGCGATAATTCATCAATAATTTTTTGCTTAAATGTCGGTTTGTAGTAAATGATACTGATCTCTCTGTACGGAAAAGGCTTCTTGAACCTGAATACATTTTCCTTTTGTGTATCAGAAAGCTGATTCAGTGCAAGCTCCGGTAAGATACTGATTCCGCCCACTTTATCTACCATATGTACCAAAGTCTGGATATTTGAGGCAAGGAAATCCAGGTTTTTAGGTTTTAAGGTATTTTCCTTTAAATGACAGATATTTTCAAATTGATTTCTCAGGCAGTTTCCTTCCTCAAGAAGCCATACTTTTTCTACATTAAGATCTTCAGGAACTACATAAGAATTCTTTTTGTTTGCTTCCGTATCGGAGCTGTAGATCATCAACTCTTCATTGAACAGGAAATCCTGGTAAAATTCATCTGCCGTATCATAAGGTGTCGAAATAATTCCTGCATCCAACTCACCTGCCTTTAAAGCTTTAATAATGTTATCTGTAGTCATTTCCTTTACATTCATCTGGATTTTCGGGTTTTCTTCCAAAAATTTGAAGATCTCTGTCGGTAAAATAAATGAAGAAACAGTAGGGATAATTCCAATATTAATGGTACCTCCTAAAATATTATTCAACAGATTGGCTTTGTTTTTCAACTCATTGACAGACTCTATGATAACTTTTGCCTGATCGATGATCTGAAGCCCCACATCTGTGGTACGAATCGGGTGCGTTGTTCTGTCAAAAACCTTTACATCCAGTTCGTCCTCAAATTTCTGTATCATTGCACTTAGCGTAGGTTGTGTAATAAAGCATGCCTGAGCTGCTTTACCAAAATGTTTGTACTTATCAACAGCGATAAGATACTCCAGTTGCTGAATGTTCATCTGATTAATATTATCTATTACAAAGATATAATGTTTTTGCTATTGGCAATTAAAAATTCAAGTAAATTTGATATTTAGTACCTTTACATAATTGAATATAAATAACAAATCAGTCATCCAAATTATAACCCTATGGATTCTAAGAAATTAACGTTAAGCAGCGGCGCTCCATATTACGAACACCAGGACTCACAAACGGTTGGTCCCAGAGGGCCGGTTCTTTTACAAGATTTTATCCTTCAGGAAAACCTTGCTCACTTCGTAAGAGAAAGAATCCCCGAAAGAATTGTTCATGCAAAAGGAAGTGGCGCTTACGGAACTTTTACCGTGACACATGACATTACTAATTATACAAAAGCAAAATTATTTTCCAAGATCGGAAACTCGTGCAGAATGTTTGCCCGTTTTTCTACAGTAGGAGGTGAAAAAGGAAGTGCAGATACGGCAAGAGATCCGAGAGGTTTTGCTTTAAAATTTTATACAGAAGACGGAAACTGGGATTTGGTGGGAAACAATACGCCTGTTTTTTTTATTAAAGATGCCAAAAAATTTCCGGATTTTATTCATACTCAAAAAAGAGTACCGAAAACCAATCTGAAAAGCGCAACCATGATGTGGGATTTCTGGAGCCTGAATCCTGAATCTTTACACCAGGTTTTAATTTTAATGTCAGACAGGGGAACGCCTTATGGCTACAGACATATGCATGGTTTTGGCTCACATACTTTCTCAATGGTTAATGATAAGAATGAGAGAGTCTGGGTAAAATTTCATTTAAAAACAAAACAAGGGATAAAGAATTTTACAGATTCTGAAGCTATAAAAATGGCAGGTGAAAACCCTGATTTTGCACAGGAAGATCTTTGCAACGCCATTGAAAACGGAGATTTCCCGAAATGGACAATGTACATCCAGGTAATGACGGAAGAACAGGCCAGAGATTTCCGATGGAATCCTTTTGATGTGACGAAAGTTTGGTTCCATGATGATTTCCCGATGATCGAAGTTGGAGAAATGGAACTTAATGAAGTTCCTGTCAATTATTTTGCTCATGTTGAACAGTCTACTTTTTCACCAAGTAATTTAATAAACGGAATTAGTTTTTCACCTGACAAAATGCTTCAGGGAAGATTATTTTCCTATCCTGACGCACACAGATACAGAGTGGGGGTAAATGCCCACCAGCTGGAAGTGAACAGATGCCCTTTTGCCGTTAATAATTATCAGAGGGATGGTTTTATGGCAGATTCGAGCCAGTATCAGGATAAACCGAATTATCATCCCAACAGTTTTGATGATATTAAACCGGATCTTTCCTATAAAAACTATGAATATGAACTGGACAGCGCTCATGTAGCGTCTTACAACAGAAATGAAAATGATGATGATCATTATACTCAGCCGGGATTACTTTATTCCAAAGCGATGAGTCCGGAAGACAGGCAAAACTTGGTAAATAATATTGTGGGAAGCATGAAGGCTATCAACGGTCCGAAAAAAGATGAAATCATCAACCGCCAACTGTGTCACTTTTTCAGGGCTAACATTGAGCTTGGCATGAAAGTGGCTTCTCAACTAAATGTGATTATTGATGCTAATATGATGAATCATTCAAAATAATTATATTAAACAATAATTTCAATAAGAGGAAAAAAAATTAATATTTTTTCCTTTTTTTTATAAAAAATTTATAATTTGCACGAGATAATATTTCAATGTGGAAAAATGAGTTACGAAAATATATTATTAAATAAAGAAGATAAAGTATCTATTATTACTATAAACAGACCTGAAAGCTTGAATGCATTAAATGCTCAAACTATTAAGGAAATAAGTTCATCACGGCACGAATTTAACTCTGACCCATCTTGTAGAGTGATCATCATTACAGGAAGCGGGGAAAAATCTTTCGTGGCAGGTGCGGACATTAAAGAATTTAGTGATTTTGGACAAGAAAAGGCGGAGGAACTTGCCGGAAACGGTCAAAATACTTTATTCAACAAAATTGAAAATATGACCAAACCTGTGATTGCAGCTGTAAACGGTTTTGCATTGGGAGGAGGTCTGGAGCTTGCCATGGCTTGCCACATCAGATATGCATCGGAAAATGCTAAATTGGGACTTCCTGAAGTAACACTGGGATTAATTCCGGGTTATGGAGGAACTCAGAGGCTTCCGAAGCTTGTAGGAAAAGGTATCGCCAACGAAATGATCTTCTCTGCCAAAATGGTTCCTGCCCAAAGAGCAAAAGAGACAGGATTGGTAAATGAAGTATATCCTATTGAAGAATTATTAACTAAAACAAAAGAATTAGCAAACGTAATTGCCCACAACTCACCTATGGCAATTTCCAAGGCAATTCACGCTGTGAACTTATCTGATACGGATAAAGGTTTTGAAACCGAAATTAAATATTTTGGAGAGCTTTTTGAACTTGATGATAAAAAAGAAGGAGTTTCTGCGTTTCTTGAAAAAAGAAAACCAAACTTCTAAACTTATTGACCTTAATACAAATTATTTCGAAAAACCTAATGCTGCTGTATGAATAAGTTTGACAAAGCTTATCTAAAAATGGCTCAGGAATGGGCAAAACTATCCTACTGTAAACGAAAGCAGGTAGGAGCTCTTATCGTAAAAGATAGGATGATTATTTCAGATGGTTATAACGGAACTCCTTCAGGATTTGAAAACTGCTGTGAAGATGGAGACGGAAAAACACACTGGTATGTACTGCACGCAGAAGCTAATGCAATATTAAAATTAGCAGCTTCCACACAATCTGCAAAAGGTGCTACCCTTTATCTCACACTCTCGCCATGTAAAGAATGCAGCAAGCTCATTCTGCAGGCAGGAATCACGAGACTGGTGTATATTAATGAGTATTCGGACGATGACGGGATATCGTTCCTTAGAAACCATAACATTGAAATAGAGCAAATTTCGGACTGTGAACTAAAAAAATAACACAACAATGACTTGGGATGAAAAAATTAAGGATTTTGAAATCTTTCTTCGCTTCGAAAGAAATTTTTCAGAAAACACTCTCGACGCCTATATTCGAGACATCAGAAAACTAAAAGAATACGCAGAAGAAGATCTGGCAAACGTCGGTCCAGATATTATAGGGTACGAAAATCTGCAGGAATACATCTTCAATCTTTCCAAACAAAAATTCAGCGAAAGGTCTCAGGCAAGATGGATATCATCGATTAAGGCATTCTTCAAATTCCTTTTGGAGGATGAATATCGTGAAGATAATCCGGCTGCTCTGCTTGAAGGGCCTAAGTTGGGATTGTATTTACCGGATACATTAAGCCTTCCTGATATCAACAAAATTATCAGTGCTATTGAGGTAAATTCTGACCTTGGAAAGAGAAACCAGTGCATCATCGAAGTACTTTACGGATGCGGTCTTCGTGTTTCGGAACTTATCGATCTGAAAATTTCCAATATTAATTTTAAAGAACAATACATCAAGGTAAATGGAAAGGGAAATAAAACCCGTTTCGTTCCTTTGGCAGATTATACTGCAGAATTGCTGGAAAGCTATATTCAGGAAGTACGTTCAAAGAATAAAATTAATAAAAAGTATGAAGACACCCTTTTCTTAAACAGCAGGGGAACGTCGATGTCCAGAGTAATCGTATTTTTAATTATAAAAGAATTAACAGACAAAGCGGGGGTAAGCAAGAAAATTTCTCCACACACTTTCAGACATTCTTTTGCTACACATTTGCTTCAAAATGGGGCTGATCTTCGCTATATCCAGGAAATGCTTGGACATTCGAGCATTACCACAACGGAAATCTACACGCATTTGAAAACGGAAGAACTCAGAGATGTCATTCTGAACTACCATCCGAGAAATATTAATATTGTTCAATGAAAATATTGAAATATTGCCCAAGCTGCGGCAAAGAATCCTTACACTGGGACGGTGAAAAAAAATGGAGCTGCCCGGAATGTAATTTCACTTTGTATAATAATGTTGCCGGTGCTGTAGCTGTGGTCATCAGACATCAGGATGAAATTTACCTTACAAGAAGAAACAGAGATCCAAAAAAAGGAAAACTGGATCTTGCCGGAGGTTTTGTAGATCCAAAAGAAAGCGCGGAAGAAACATGTAAAAGAGAGCTTTTTGAGGAACTGCAGCTTGATGTGGATATTTCAAATTTAAAATACTTAACGAGTCATCCGAATGTATATCAGTACAAAGAGATAGATTATAATACGATCGATCTTTTTTACGAATATCATGTTACTGAAAAATTTGAAGTGAATCTTGAGCTTTCTGAAATTTCAGAAGCTGTCTGGATTCCTCTGAAAGAACTGGATATTGAAGATCTCTCTTTCGATTCTCAGAAAAGGTTTTTTGAAGAGTATTTGAAGAATATTTAAATTTCTTACTAAATTATATCTCTCGCAGATTTAGCGGATTGAGCAGATGATTAAGTCATCTGTGTTAACTGTTGAATCTGTGAGAGTTTTTTATTAAATTAATTAATTAATACGTTTTTGATTTCAGCATTTCCTCGAAATACTTCACCAGCAAAGTTCTCTCTGCATCGGAAAGATTAGCCTCGTTATGATAAACGATATATCCCGGCATCGGCATTGTTTTGCCCTGAATGGTCTGGATCGATTTGCTCAGCATACTTTCCTTTAAATCTTTATTGTAAGTTCCCCAAATAGAAAAGTTAAGATGCTCACGCCCCTCGTTGATGTGACTCTTCACCGACCATGAAATCGGAGCGATATAAGCATATTTCGGATATACAGTTTCATCCGAATGACAATCGTAGCAAGCCCCTTTTATCAATCCCCTGATTTTTTCCGGAGTATTTTTTAGATCAACAAAGTTTACCTTGTGATTTACCGGCTTATTCACCTTATCTGTCGGAATAAACTGCATTAAAGCAAATCCCACCAAACACCAGAAAAGTATTTTTTTGAACGTCTTCATTTTATCTTGTAGGAGACAACAGTGTGTTATTGCTTTTTAAATCCGACTTTTTGGGATCCTGCACAGGAGCTGTTGTCGTTTTAGGGACACTCAGCTTTGATGTATCCAGGGTTCTTGTATCTTTCAGATCCCAATTTTCCACACTGTCCCAAAGCGGCCTTACAATCACCACTTTGTAATAAATATAAGAATCTTCCGCGAAGATATCGTTTTGGAAATCGGCTTCGTCCCAATATTTATTTTCATTGTTGTCTGCAAGAATTCTTACAATGTATTCTCCAGGTTTTATAATATTAAATTTAACCTCATCGCCTTTCGTATATTTTTCAAATAAAACTTTATCGGAAGTATCCAGTAACTGAATCCAATAGCTTGAAGTTGGGGCATTTTGTAATTTAAATGTCAGGCTTCCGAAATTCTCAACTTTATCAACTTCAAAATCAAAACGTTTAGACTGATAATTTTTAGCGTAAAAAGATGAAACTGTTTCTTTTGGAACCGTCAGCTGATATTTTTTGCCTGAGACAAAGTCTGATTTCACCAAAATCTGATAAGGATTCGTTTCCGAAATTTTCGCAGTAAAAGGTATTGTATTTACGGAATCTCCCTCTACTTTCAACAGCCATTTATCAGTATTAATTTTATCTAAATAATAATTGGAACTTATTTTAAAATCCGATTTCGGAGCCAGCATTCCGCCACCGTTATTACTGTTGATGTCCATTGCATTTTTTGTATTGTACTTATAAAATACAGAAACGGTATCCTGCTTTTTGTCGGCATCATAGCTGAATTTTAAATTCTCCGTTGTGGTTTGTCCTACATTATTTTTCACCGCATCAAACCAGATATTTACTGAGTCTGATTTTGGTCTGTGTGTCACTTTAATATCCTGAAGTTTATCATTAATGGAAAGAACTTTCACATCGTTTGGTCTTCCTTCAAATGTCATTAAAATTCCACCGGGAGTTTCCTTCATTTCAACATATTTTAGCGATTTTCTGGAAGGATAAACCTTTAAATTCAATCCCGAAATCGATTTCTCCAGCACAAGCGGATCTTTTTGGAAACCAACTTTTTCTTTCCCTGCATCATACATTGAGTTTCCATTTTCATCTTCAAAAGCGATGATCTTATATTTTCCCGGAGACAGGTAGTTCAGTTCATAATAGCCATCATCGTCCACCTTTGTAATGTAATAAGGTTTTTGCTTGTAATCGATGGTGTCTTTTGCCTGATACAACCCAACTACAAACTTATTTTCACTCCCTTTTTTAATTGACAAAGCATCCTTCACTTCTCCGCTGATATACAAATCATCCAGCTTATCTCCCGTTGAAAAAGCAAAATTGAAATATCGTAAAATATTCCCTTCGTTATTATCTGCAATCGAATTCCCAAAATTGAAATTGTAGGTCGTATTTGCCTGTAAAGTATCCTTCCATTGGATCAAAATAAACTTGTTCGCAATATTGGAGGGGATAATTCTTGTAATACTTTTAATAGGAGGAGAGATAATCAGATTTTTATTGATATCCTTCAATGTTATATATTCATCAAAATCAAGGCGGAGTTCTCTAATATCTCTAGAAACATTGATTCTTGTCGTATCAATATTTGAACTTAAAAATTTCGGAGCCAGTGAATCTTTTGGCCCACCAACAGGCGACCCTACTCTCGCACAAGACTGCAAAAGAAAACCGATGACGAATAATAGAAGAAGTCTTTTCATGAATATGTTTAAGCAAAAATAAACATTATTCTCCATAAACTTCGCTATGACTGTTTAAAGTATCTTTATCCTCACTCATTATGCTGTGAAGCTTGTCTTTCTGCAGCGGAAAATCTTCAAATAATCCTGACAAAGCCAACGCCGTATAGACTCTGTTTGAATATTTATTCCCGATCGCAACAATTGTCACTTTTGATTTTAATAAATGAGCAAAAACAGAATTCGTTCCGTGCCACCAGCCGTTGTGGTAGGTCAGTTTTTCACCGTTATCGAAAATCTTCATTCTGAAACCAAGACCATAATTATTCATCCCGAATTTTTCGTTGCTGTAAGGCGTGAAAACCATTTCCATCAAATCCTGATTTAAAAAATCTTTCGAAAACATTGCTTTTGAAAAATTGTATAAATCTCTCGGCGTCGTGTACACATTTTTATCACCGTAAATAAGATCCAGCCTGTCTAAAGGATACAATCTGTTTCCCCCATAATAAAATGACTGAGACGCTGTCGGAATATCCTTCTCCTGAAAAATGAAAGTATTCTTCATCTTCAAAGGGTCAAAAATCATCTCCTTCATTGCTTGTGGAAACGGTATTTTGGTAACTTTTTCTATTAACAAAGCCAATAAAGCATAATTCGTATTACAATACATAAATCCTGTATCTGTATCTCTCGCCAGTTCAGGTTTGTATTTAATGATCATATTTAAAATATCTTCATTGGTAATGAATTGCTTTGAAAGTTCCGCCGGAGCCGGTTGAATTTTTGTAATAAAGTATTCGTATTTCGGAAGACCGCTTCTTTGATCTAATAATGTTTTAACGGTAACATTCGGATAAGGAAATCCGGGGAAAAATTGTGTTAAATGATCTGATAATTTTACTTTTCCGGCTTCTATCAATTTCAGCATTGCCATTGCCGTTAATGTTTTTGAAACCGAAGCTACGTGAAGAGGCGTGTTTTTATCAATTGCTTTTTGATCATCTTCCCTTGCGAAACCTCGGTAATTTTCATAAAGAATATCGTCTCCTTTTGCCACTAAAATCCCGCCGCTCAAATTACTTCCTACCCAAACTTTGTTGTAATACTGATCGATATAACGAACCAATGATGCTTTATCAGAAATCTGGCTGTCACCTTTGGTAAAGACTTTACTTAAATCCACATTCCCGTAATTAGGGAGATCGGTCGTATTTCCGGCAACGGTTTCGTTGCTTTCAGATTTGTTTTTGCAGGAGAAAAGGAATAAAAAGGCAGTTAAAATGAATACAAAATTACACTTCTTCATGAGTTTCAAAAATGAGCGGCAATTTAATAAAACTCAAAATAATTATTTTATGTTGGGGGTAAATTATGAATTATTTAACATAAAAAGGGGAATGGAGGAATGGTAAAAATTTTTTAAGTTCTTTGGATAGATGCTTCAAGAGCCTCAGTATTTTAAGCAAATTGTGCGACAATTTTATCAACGATCACCTGCGCCAGCTTTTCCTTACTTTGAATGGTCCAGCCTGCAATGTGAGGGGTAACAATTACTTTTTCAGATTTCAAAAGGTATTTTAAATCTTCATTTTCTGTTTCAAGATGCTCAAAAGATGATTTTTCATATTCAAGAACATCAAGACATGCTCCTTTCACTTTTCCAGCTTTTAATGCTTCAACTAAACTTTTAGTTTCTACATTTTTTCCTCTTGCCGTATTCACGAAATAAAAGTCATTTTTCATATCGGAAATGAATGGTCCATCGACTAAATAATAAGAAACATCTGTTAAAGGAATATGCAGGCTTAAAATCTCTGCTTTCTCTTTCAGTTCTTTTAAAGAAACCTGCGTTGCATATTCATCAGAAAGGTCAGGAAGAATATCATGGAAGATCACTTTACAGCCAAACCCCGAAAGCCTTTTCGCCGTTGCTTTTCCCATGTTTCCGTAACCGATTAAACCGACCGTTTTCCCGAGCAGTTCGTCGCCTCTGTTTTCTTCACGAAGCCAGATCCCGTTTTTTACTTCCTGAGAAGCGATAAAAAGCCGGTTCATTAAAATTAATAACATGCCGACAACATGCTCTGCTACAGAATCACGGTTTCCTTCCGGAGAATTGATCAATTGAATTCCCAATTTTTCAGCAACGGGAATATCGATATTTTCCATTCCGGCGCCTACTCTTGCAATGAATTTCAGATTCTTTGCTTTCTCTAAAAAGTTTTTATCTAAAGGTATTCGGCTTCGGATGATAACCCCGTCGTAGTTTTCGATTTTACGACAAACCTCATCATATGAAGAAGTGAAATCCTCTTCAAGGATAAAGTTTTTTGCTAAAAGCTGGTCGGTGATTAATGGGTGGTTTTTATCTAAAAGTAAAATTTTCATATTAAATCTAAACACAAATGACACAAATATTTTGCACAAATGGCACTAGAACTATAGTTTACCATTTATTATTCTTTTTACTCCACTTTTAAATTGAAGAGTATTGAAATTTATTAACATTCCGAGTTTGCAATTGCTTAACCGAAGATACGTAAGAATTTGGGCTAAATGCACATCATTCACAATTTCAACAGATTTTATTTCTAGGATAAACTTATTTTCAATAAATAAATCCAGTCGATAACCAACATCTAATTTTACATCTTCATAAATCAAAGGCATTGGTTTTTGTTTTTCTACTAAAAGCCCCTGCTTCTGAAGTTCGTAAAACATGCATTCTTCGTAAGCACTTTCCAAAAGTCCCGGACCTAAAACTTTATGAACCAAATATCCCGATTCATAAACTATTTTAGATATATCATTCTCTGAAATATCTGCTTTCATATTTTTTCATCTTTGTGTTGTATTTTTAACACTAAAAATCTTTACTAATAAAACAACAAATTATTCGTGAAAATTTGTGTTAAAAATTTGTGCTTATTTGTGTTTAATTAACTTGGTTCCTGGAATAGTTTTTTCAACTCCACAGAATCCAAAGGTTTCATTCTTCCGGAAAGGATTAATGACAATTCTTTTCTTCTGAAAGCTGCTGCGTGTCTCAGTTTTTCCTCTTCTGTTTCCGGGATCATATCTGGAATCGGGATCGGCCTGTTGAATTCATCCACTGCAACAAATGTGTAAATTCCTTCATTAGTATGGACTTTCTTTTGATTAATAGGATCATCCAACCAGACATCCACATAAACCTCCATTGAAGTTGAAAATGCTCTGGAAACTTTAGATTCCAAAACCACTACCCCACCTTCAGGAATCGGATGATTAAAAGAAACGTGGTTTACAGAAGCCGTAACAACCCTTCTTTCGCAATGTCTTGCCGCAGAAATCGATGCACAACGATCCATTTTTGCAAGAAGCTCACCTCCAAAAAGGTTTCTTAGAGAATTTGTTTCGTTCGGAAGAACAATATTTGTCATGATAGTCAGTGATTCTGACGCCTTTTTTACTTTTGCCATTTCGTCTTAGTGTTGTTGTTTTTGGTTGCCGGAGTTTTGACACCTTTTTCCGTTACCGTCTGGGAGGGTTGCTGTATCAACGAGTCTTTTTTCAAAGAATCTGCAATTGGCGGAGTATACGGATGTATCTTCACTGTATCTTTTTCAATTCTGTGGGTTTTTGTTTGTATAGAAATATTGGTCTTGTCAAAGGATTTTTTTCCGAAAAGAAGTTCCTGTTGCGTATATGCTACACACAAAATACCTAAAACCGGAATGATAACCAGGAAAGCCCAAAGAATTGATTTATTGAATCTATAATCCTTTTCAAAATTTGCGGATACATTTTGTTTCAGATTTTTATTATTAATGTCTGAAATCTTAATCTCTTCAAGACCGTAAAAATCCGGATGGTCAGACTGCATCCTGTTTCCTTTAAAATGAGTTTCACCGTCTTCAATAAAGATCGTTCCCAACCCTTGAATTTCCAGGACTTGATCTGCCTGCAACTTTTTTTTCCAAAAGTCTG
>CBFGVN010000056.1:0-13528 GCA_965651845.1 uncultured Chryseobacterium sp.
GCCTTTTTCCGCAATTACAATCTGAGAACTTATGGGAGTACCTTTGGATGACCGTTCCCGTTTCCGGATATGGCTGGATTCTTTTTCGAGTACAACGCTTTTAGATGCCGATCAGGTCGCCAAAAATATGGATGCAATGCATATGTACATGGGAGAGCTGATAGAGATTAAACGAAAAAAATCAGGGAATGATCTTATAAGTGGGCTCACACATGCCCAAGAAGAAGGAAAGTTATCGAATCAAGAATTGATCGAGCTTATTACTGTTGTGCTTATTGCAGGACATGACACGGTTTCAGCACAGCTTATGATCTCTCTGTTTGTTATCTTAAGTAATCCTGAACTAATGCAGCAATTAAAGATAAATCCTCATTTATCAACCAATGCCATAAAGGAATTATTACGATACATCCCTGTTGATGCCTATATCACATTTGCCAGATATGCTAAAGAAGACATATACATGGATAGTGGCAGTGTGATAAAAAAGGGTGAACCTGTGCTGCCTTCCATAATATCGGCAAACCAAGATCCTGAAATTTTTGATAATCCCGAATTATTGAATCTGAATAGAGTAAAAAATCCGCATTTAATGTTGGGCGCCGGCATCCATAATTGTCCTGGAGGACTTTTGGGAATGATAGAAATTGAAATCGGCATTTGTACATTGTTCAAACGTTTTTCGAATATATCTCTGGCAATACCTTCTAAAGACATTAAGTTTAGGGAAGGATTACAGGTTCGCAGCATTCATCAATTACCAGTACACTTAAATTAATTATTAATCAATAAATAACCATATTATGAGCAAATCAACACAAGATCAAGTATACTATTCCGAAAAGTATATGAAACTGCCTACACCCATCTTTAATGGTAAATTTTATTCTCCCGATGCCTCACTTTTAGATGTGGTAAAGGATAAGCTGAAACGCGCCGCTGAAGCGTTAAATTTCCCTCTGCAGCAACAGCATGAAATGGCACGTATTATTGAAGAAATATGGGGAAAGTATGATAATTATATAATTGGAAGCCCTCCTTATCACTCTTTTGGATCTGCAGAAGGGGCACCCGTAGAATTTCAGATTTGCTGGGATCCCGAAGGGCCGTCATTCCGTTTTGGATCAGATTCCTTTGCCATGGATTTCTTATGCGATAATAATTCAGAATTTTATAAGACGACCAGAAAACTTTCCAACTATGATGGAGTAAATAATGAGACCTCATTGGCAATGGAAAATCATTTTCAGGATGGAGGAAGATTTGGGATTGGAGGACACGTAGTGCAATGGAGAAAGAATGGAAATCCTTCATTCAAAATTTACTTTCTGCATCAGCCGGACAATGGAGATGAAAATTTAGAAGATGCCTTAAAGGATCTCAACGCAATAGAGCCATGGGAAGCTATTAAAGCACATTTTAAAAAATTAGGGTTTTCCAGACCAATGTGCGGGGCACTTAGCCTGGACATGAAAGCTCCCGACAAAAAGCCTAGAGTAAAAATGTACATTGCCCATGATGGCCACACAGCAAAAGAAATTGACGAAATATCAACTATCGCTGCAAACTATATCCCGGGTGCATTTGAAAAAGCTATTGTGACCACAACAGGTAAATCTTGTGACTGGACACTTCCTCCGGTAACTTATTTTTCTTTTATTCCCGGCGAAACAGTGCCTTCTGCTTCCCTAATATTTATTCCTATGGCAGGGAATGTAGAAAATGATGCCGTTGCACTCGAACGATGCAATGATTTTCTGGAAGCGGATAGCAGCCAGAAAAAATATGTACATGGATTAAAGGAAATATTTGAAGCTTTTTCTCATAAGCCTTTAGACAAATCACAGACCTTTAATTTTCTTGCTTACATACCGGGAAAACAATTTTCATTAAATATAGGACCCGGAATTTTTGACAATATTTAAAAAAACAAATCATGGCTAACAGTTTAGAAGGAAAAGTAGCTATCATAACCGGAGGATCCGGGGGAATTGGAGGCGCACTCGTTAAAAAATTTATACATGAAGGCTGTTTGGTATTGTTCACTTATTTTCAGAGAGAAGACCGTGCAAAACAACTGGCCGCAGAATTCAATAATGCAAAAGCAGTCTATGCCGATATTAGTAATTTATCTGATATCAAAAGAGTATTTCAAATTGCAGAATCTGAATTTGGAGGAATTGATATTCTAATTAATAATGCCAGCCAAATAAGCACTGGACTTATCGAGGATATTACCGAATCCGATTTTGAATATCTCATAAATATCAATGTAAAAGGATCTCTTTTCTGCATGCAGCAAGCTATCAAAAGTATAAGAAACGGAGGACGAATCATTAATATTTCATCAATTAATACAATTTTACCGGAGCCGGAAGCTGCTCTATATTCCGCAAGTAAAGCAGCTTTAGAACAATTTTCATGCATCGCTGCAAGAGAGGTTGCACATCGTGAAATTACCATTAATTGTATTTCTCCAGGCCCCATTAATACAGATTTGCTGGTAAAACACAATCCACAGGAAGTAATAGAGCAAATCGTAGCAATGACACCACTGGGACGTATTGGCGCACCTGAAGACATCGCAGATATCGCTGCCTTTTTAGCCAGTTCGGACGCCCGTTGGATTACCGCCCAGAATATACGTGCAAGTGGCGGCTTAGTTTGATAAAATTATTTAATACCAATACAAAAAAACATTTTTATGGACACTGATTTTACTTACAACGTTGTCATAAATGACGAAGAGCAGTATTCTATCTGGCCCACAAATAAACAATTACCAAAAGGATGGAAAATTGTTGGAAAACCGGGTAGTAAAGCCGAATGCTTAGATTTCATTGATAAAGAATGGAAAGATATGAGACCTCGTAGCCTACGTCAAAAAATCTTAAATAAATGATTTTTATCCTATTCATGAAAAAATAATGCATCATCCTTACTTGATAAGAATTTTGAAAAGGTTTGGTGCATTATTTTTATTCACGAACAATTTATGTTTATAACAATGCTTATAAATCAATTGATAAAAATTAAACAAAGATGAAATGATATAGTGAATTCATAAATGGATCTCTTTCCAATCAACCATGCTTAAGGCAGATTCTGACTATCTTCCTGAAGCTCATAATATTACTTTAGAGCCAATAGTAATTCTCATGTAAATGGGGTACTTCTCCCTGAGTGTTGATTTTAGCTTTTTTGAGATAAAAAGCAGGTTGAATGCTTGTTTATATGTGCCGTTTTTAAAAATTTTTAAATTAAATTCATTAAAAACTTCCCACAAGATGTTCATTTCTGAACATTTGGAACAGGTACAAAACAAAAAATGCTGTAAAACATCTATTTTACAGCATTTTGTACTATTTTAATTGAATAGTTGCGATCCGGACGGGACTCGAACCCGCGACCTCCGCCGTGACAGGGCGGCATTCTAACCAGCTGAACTACCGGATCAATTTTTATAAGAACTTGTTTCTTTTTTGTGATTGCAAAACTACAACTTTTTTCCTTATCTGCAAATTATTTTTCAAAAAAAAGCCCTCCAAAAGCGGAAGGCATTCATTATCAAGTTATTTTTTTACAAGTGTGCGCTTAGTTTTTCAGCGATCACCTCTTTCGGAGCTACACCTACTAATTTGTCAACCACTTCACCGTTCTTAAAAATTAGAACTGTAGGGATGTTTCTAATGCCATACTGCATAGAAATTTCCTGGTTGTTGTCTACATCTACTTTTCCTACTACTGCTTTTCCTTCAAAATCGTTTGCTACCTCTTCAATGATTGGTCCCAATGTTCTACAAGGTCCGCACCATACCGCCCAAAAGTCAACTAATACAGGTTTATCTGATTTTAAAACCGTGTCCTGAAATGAGCTATCTGTAATTTCTAAAGCCATTTTTGTTTCTTTTATTTAAATTAATATTATATTCTTTTCTAATCCTTAATTAGATACCCAAAATTACGCCATTTATGTAATATTGTTATCTATGCTCAACATTTGTATTTTCTATAACAAAATCTTTTGAAATCTCTTTCAAAGCAACTACTAAAGCATCGATCTCTTCTTTAGTTGTCATATGGCTAAATGAAATACGTAAAGGTGTACAATGATCCATTTCATCTTCAGATAAAACCATCATCATTACCATTGAAGGTTTTGAAGCCCCCGAAGAACATGCGCTTCCCTGCGAAATTGCAATTCCTTTCATATCCAGTTGAAGTCCGATCAAAGGGTTTTTATAAGGCAATAAAGCACTCAAAACTGTATAAAGGCTATTTTCCTTCTCTGCGCTTCTCCCGTTGAATTTTATACCCGGAATCTCTGCGGTAAGCCTTTCTGCAGCATAGCTTTTAATCTCCTGCATATGATTTGTGTAAGCTTCCATATTTTTTAAAGATAATTCCAGAGCTTTTCCTAATCCTACAATTCCCGCAACATTTTCAGTTCCGGCTCTCAGGCTTCTCTCTTGCGGACCTCCTGTAATAATTCCTTTTAAACCGCTTGATTTCCTGATGAAAGCAAAGCCAACACCTTTCGGACCATGGAATTTATGAGCACTGCAAGACGCAAAATCAACCTGAATATCTGAAAAATCAAGATTCATATGAGCCATTGTCTGTACCGTATCAGAATGAAAAAGCGCATTATTTGCCTTACACAGTTCTGCTATTTTTTTAATATCATAAATATTTCCGATCTCATTATTGACATGCATTAAGCTTACCAACGTTTTCTTATCGGAAGCTTTTAATAATTCTTCCAGTTTATTAAGGTCGATATCTCCTTTTTCATTTGGACGGATGTAGCTTACTTCTACTCCTTTTCTGTTTTTCATATCCAGAATACTTTCGGAAACACATTTGTGCTCCAAAGGAGAACTGATGATTCTCTCAACGCCAAGGTGTTCTACACAGGATTTGATGATCATGTTGTTTGATTCTGTTCCGCAAGACGTAAAGATAATCTCTGCGGGTGTCACGTGAAGATAATCTGCAATCTGCCTTCTTACATTTTCGATAAGAATTTTTGCTTCTTGGCCGAAGCTGTGCGTTGAAGAAGGATTTCCGAAATTCATTTTCATGGTTCCAACCATTGCATCTATTACTTCTTCTGAAAGAGGTGTTGTTGCAGCGTTATCTAAATATACTTTATTCATTTTACTTTGAATATTTTAATTGTACGGAGGTGAACTGATACTCTGAAGGGACAGTAAAGATAAACCACGGATTTGACATCACGGAAATCTCCATTCCACCCGATTGATATTGGGGAACTTCAACATACAATACATTATCTTTTACTGAAATATTTTTGATTTTTGTAATCTTATGATCTCCGGAAGTGAAACTTCCAAGATTGTATAAAATCACTTTTTTATCTTTTGGAAATTGAGGATAAACAGGCGCTTTATCAAGGTCAACTACAGCTGTATTTCCTTTGATAGATTTCTGAAGTTCCTGTTCATTTTTAATAATAATAAAATTAGCCTCATCACCTCCACCATACGATTCTGAAACAAGAATTTCAGCATTTTTGCCGGCAGCGGATGATTTTTGGGACGGTGTACTTGTACAACTCATAATGAATCCAAGACACAAAATAAGCATTCTCTTCATTCTTATATTTTACCACCCAAAATTAGTGAAAAAATTGGTAATGACCTTCATTTGCCCATTTCAGCATTGGCTTATCACCAGAAGTATCGCCGAATGCAATGATTTTGTCATATTTCTGGCCGTCTATTTCAGTTTTTATTCTGACTAATTTTTCTTTACCGTTACAATTTTTACCGATGAAGTTTCCTGTGAAAACACCGTTCCTGAACTCTGCTTTTGTGGAAACCAGCTGCATCTGAAAAGCATCGGCAAAAGGTTTAGCCCAGATATCAAGAGAGGCTGTTACCAATAGGCTCTGTATATTTGAACGATCAATATTTTGAATAAAGTCTAAGGCATTTTCTCTTACAATTTTAGGATAATGCTCTTCAAAAAACTGTCGGGATTTTTTTTCGATTTTTTCCTGAGTCTGCCCTTTAAGAATAGAGCCGATGAAACTTTTCTTTACTTTTTCGGTTTCGGCAAGCTTTAATTTTAATAAAACAAAAAGCGGAACGTGCTTCAAAAACTGTAATCTGAATTTTGTAGGATCGTAGAATTTAAGATACATAAACATGGTATCCTTATAAGTCAGAGTTCCGTCAAAATCAAAACAATACAATTTTTTCATTAGTGTTTTACTTTTAAAATTTATTCTAATCTTTTTTAACGCAAAGATCACTAAGATATTATTTATAAAAAAATTTTAGCGATCTTTATGTTTAAACTTCCTATTAAATTAAAGAAATTATTTTAAAGTTTTAATTTTTTAAATATAAACTCAGGAATATTTCTGATAATCATCATAATTATCCCCCAAATCGGTAACACGTATACTTCATTTTTCTGCTTTTTGTATGCTTTATAAATACACTCTGCTGCCTGTTTTGGAGTTGCCGTTAATTTCGGATTCAAAGGAAGTCCTTCTGTCATTTTGGTTGCCATAAATCCCGGTTTTACGGTAATAACATGAACTTTTTTATCAAAGAGATAATTCCTTAATCCACTTAAATAGGCCGTAAAAGCTGCTTTTGCGCTGCCATAAATAAAATTGCTCTGTCTCCCGCGATCTCCCGCTACAGAGGACAAACCAATAATCGTCCCCGATCTTCTGCTTTCGAATTTCTGGGCAAAGTAATTCATCACCGGAACTAGTTTTGAATAATTGATATCAATAATTCGTTCCGTATTTTTATTGTCATACAAGCCTTCTTCAGTTCCTTCCCCCAAATAACCCGTTGCACAAAATAGCAGATCTGAATTGATACTTTCAAATTGTGTAAAATCAATCTCTTTGGTTAAATCAAGCTCAATAACTTCTGCCTGTTGAAAAAATTTCACATCAATATGTCTTGCAAATCTTTCGGTAGTTTCTTTATTTGAGGTGAAAAGATAGATTTTCTCAAATTTCTCACCTTCCTGTAAAGCCTTTTCCACAAAGGCCTGAGCAACTTCCGATGTACTTCCTAAAACGATCATTTGGTTTAATTATTATTTATGATTCTTTTGTGCTGCAAAGACACAAATTTTGAACTCTGCGTATTTTTAAGATAATTCGTAAGAGACGATCTGCTCATGCTGTCTTTTGTAAGATAAATTCTTCCCCCAAATTCCTGAACGATCTGATCCAACTGGTCTACAAGCTTTTTCAGTTTTGAATTTACTTTAAAATCAAGCGCTAAAGTATACCCTTCAACCGGGAAAGAATTGTACGCTTCAGGATTATTTTTCCCGAAAAGCTTCAACACAGCTAGGAATGAACCATTTCCGCTATTTGCGATGGTTTCAAGAATTCTTTTCATTCCCTCTTTACCTGTTTCTTTCGGGATTACCATCTGATACTGGATAAATCCTGATTTTCCGTAAATCCGGTTCCATTCATGAATGGCATCCAACGGATAGAAAAATGTTTCGTAATCGATGAAATTTTTGATTTCTTTTGACCTTTGTTTATTAAAATACAACAGGTTAAAAATTTTCACTGTTAGTGCATTTAAAACAAATCCGGGAAAGTAGAAAGGAACTGTAGGTTCAAATTTTTTCTTTAATCTTAAAGGTTTATCTTTTAAGTTCTGAGGAAGCTCATGCTGAAAAGCGTGTTCACCTCTCATCAGAATACTTCTTCCTATGTTTTTTCCTTTTTGGAGACAATCAATCCATGCAACGGTATACGTCCAGCTTTCACTTTCTTCGAAAAGTCTGAAAATTTCGTCCAGATTTTCCGCTTTGATGCTTTCCTGGCGGATGTAAGCAGATTCTATATTTTTAAGCTTGAATTTTGCGGTAAGAATAATCCCCGTTAATCCCATTCCACCAATGGTAGCCCAGAATTTGTCTGAATTTTCTTCTCTTGAACAGGTGATTATATCGCCGTTTTCGATCATTAATTTAAATTCAATCACATATTCTGAGAAACAGCCTTCTGCGTGGTGATTCTTACCATGAACATCGGATGCAATGGCACCTCCGACGGAGACAAATTTGGTTCCCGGAGTTACGTAAAGAAAATATCCCTGCGGAACGGAAATTTCCAGCACTTCCGAAAGTAAAACTCCCGATTCACATTCAATTATTCCGTTCAGTCGATCAAAACTGATGAATTTATTTAATTTTTTTGTTGAAAATATATGTTCGCCCAAGGAAGCATCACCATAGCATCTTCCGTTGCCCCTTGCGATCACTTCATTATTATTAAGAACAAATTCTTTTATTTTTTTGAAGCTGTCATCAGACTTCATTTCTTTTTCCACTATGGGAAAATTACCCCAGTTTGTAACTTTTTGTATAAAATCCGGCTTCATTTTTTAAAGTAAATTTGAATTAAAAATGCCGCAACCCACAGCAATAAGGTAACCTGTATGTATCTGTCTCTGTAAACGATTTTGGTAGGAGATTCTGTCCTGTTGTACACCAATGTCTGCTGTAAATATCTTAAAAAAGCAAATACAACAAAGATCACCGTATAGAAAACCCTCTGGTGGAATCTTGCCTGAACTTCCGGTGACAAGGTAAACATTAAGTAACACACGATCGCCAATGTTACGGAAATCGAAAGTGCAATGTCTGCAAACTGAACGTTGTAACCATCTAAAGCACGTCTGGTTTTCCCAGAAACCTGAGCGTTGATCAATTCACCTCTTCTTTTTCCGATCGCTAAAACCAATGCCAAAACGAAGGTCAATAGGATTGCCCATTGAGAAATACTGATTCCTGTAATGTAACCACCCGCCAAAACTCTTAAAACAAACCCTACGGCAATGATGGAAATATCAATGATAGGAACATGTTTCAGTTTAAATGTATACGCCAGATTCATTACAAAGTAGAATCCTACAATGGTAGCAAACTTCCATAAGCTCTGTTGAAAATACGCTTCCGCCAATAAAACCAGTGCAATATCTGCTGCAATAAGACCGATGAAAATCCCAATCGCCTGAGATTTTGAAATAGCGCCACTCGCTAAAGGCCGTCTTCTTTTTTCGGGATGCTGTCTATCTGCCTCGATGTCGTTGTAATCGTTTAGAATATAAACTATACTCGCGGCCAATGAGAAGATGATAAAAGCAAAAATACTTTTGGTAAGCAAATCCAGGTTTTTGATATTACCTGAAAAAAATAGAGGAACAAATACAAAGAGGTTTTTCACCCATTGCTCTACACGGAGCAGCTTAAAATATTTTTTCATTTATGTCGTTTCGAATGCAAAAATAATAATTTCAAAATATCCACGATAAAAATACAAAAATAACCGCCAAAAGCGGTTATTTACGAAAATATTTATATGTTAATTAATTATTGCCCTTGCTGAGCATCGTTAATCATTTTTTCATTTGCAGTGATGGCAAATTCTACTCTTCTGTTTTTAGCTCTGCCTTCTTCCGTATCGTTTGTAGCTACCGGCATGCTTTCACCTTCTCCTAAAGCGAATAATCTGCTTGCAGCAATTCCTTTACCTGACAAATATGCTTTTACAGAGTTGGCTCTTCTTTCAGAAAGGCTCATATTATAAGAATCTGAACCTTTACTGTCTGTATGCCCATAAATATTGATATTCGTATCAGGATTGTTGATCAAAACCTGAGCTAATTTATCTAAGTTTGTTTTTGCAGTGCTTGTAAGTGCAGAAGAATCAAAATCAAAATTTACGATACTTTCGTTCAACGTAATTTTAATACCATCTCCTACTCTTTCCACTTGCGCACCTGGTAGAGTCTCTTTAATTTCTCTTGCTTGCTTGTCCATTTTAGAACCAATCACGTTCCCGGCAACCCCACCGATAATACCTCCTAACACCGCTCCTAACGCTGCATTTTTACCTTTTCCTACGTTATTTCCAAGAATACCGCCAATTACCGCTCCGGATGCTACTCCTACCGCAGTACCTCTTTGCTGGTGATTAGAATTTTGTACAGCATCACAGCTTGTAAGCAATAAGGCTGATGATAAGAAAAGTGCTCCGATATATGTTTTTGTAAATTTCATCTTTTATAGTATTTTAAGTTAAATTATTTCATTCCTGTTCTTTCAAAGTTGTAAACAACTCTTACATTTTCTCCGTCAAAAGGAATGTTTTGTTCAAGTGAGAACTGATCTGTAGTTTGGTTGATCAGATTTAAGGTATATCCTGCTATATTTTGTTTTGCTTTTGTACCTGCAGCTATTTTTTTGAAATTAAAGGTATTGCCGCTTACAACATCAATTTTAATAGGTTGAGTATATCCTGCTCCACATGTTCCACCTCCACTCAAGGTATAAGCTCCGGTCCAGTTATTTGGAATTAATCTCCAATGACTTCCCACAAAACACTGTGCATCTACTCCGTCATCGAAAGGTTTTACTTTAAATTGTTTATCGTAATCGATGCTTACGATTTGCCAATCACCTTTCATTTTCAGGAATTCTGATCTTTGATTTTGGGCTGTTTTTGCGTTATTAACGCCGGAACAAGACACTGCAAAAAGTGATGTTCCCAACATCCCTGCAAGTAGTAACTTTTTCATTTTGTTGTTTATTATTTTGTTATGATTAAAGTTACAAAAAACTATGCCAAATTGAAAAATATAAACAAAAAAAGTCCGAAAATTTCGGACTTTGTATGTTTCATGCTTAAATACAGGAAGATATACTATTTTTTAACAGCCTTTTTTACGGATTTTTCAGCCTTTTTCACAGCGCCGGATTTTCCGTTGTAAAAGTTTGCATAAGCGTATTCTGCAGCTTTTTCCAGATCAATCACGCCACCAGCCTGAGAAAAATCACCAAACTGATTGGTTGTACTTGGGTTGCTGGATTTTACTAAAGATTCGATAATCTGAGCCGGAGTTAGATTTGGCATATAAGCCAATAGAACTGCTGCTGCACCCGCTACAACAGGAGAAGCCATTGAAGTTCCCTGTAAATATTTATATTCATTATGAGGAACAGTAGAATAAATTTCTTCACCCGGAGCAAAAACATTTACCATTTTCTTATTAAAATTGGAGAAGCTCGCTCTTAATGCATCATTTTTATTAGTACTTGCTCCTACTACCAAAACGTTGTTTACAAACGGTTTTTCATCCGCAACATTCTTGAAATTGGTAGGATATGCAACATGTTCTGCAACGTCTTCGTTTTCGTTACCGGCAGCTTTTACCAAAAGAACTCCTTTATCCTGAGCATATTTGAAGGCATCCCAAACTACATTTTTACCCGGAGAAACAGGCTTACCAAAACTCATATTTAAAATTTTAGCACCATTATCCACAGCATATCGGATGGCATTTGCAACATCTTTGTCTCTTTCATCACCGTTTCGAACCGTTCTTACAGACATGATTTTTGCTACTCTAGAAGCTACTCCATACTGAATTTCTTTACCCTGAGGAAGACCAGCAATAATACCCGCAACGTGAGTTCCGTGCTCTGCATCAGGACCTTCATAATGGTTGTTTCCATAATTTTTTTCAGAATAATCATCATAGTTATCACCTACAATTTCCTTTCTCGGGTCATAATCCAGATTATATTGTTTTTCCTGAGGACCGAAATAATCCAAAGCTTCTTTCATCTGCTCTTTCATCGTTTTTTCGAATTCTGCAGCAGATTTCCCTTTAAATTCCGGACTCTGAGCCACCTGAGATAGAACCTGAACCGCCATTGCATCTTTTTGCTCTGTTGGCTTTATGGCTGCAACATTTTCAGGAGTAAGTGCCTTTCCGTTCAATAATCTTACCATTGTAGGAATAGCATCATTGATCATTGTATAAGTTTGGAAACCTTGTCTTGCTTCAACACTTTTTTTGGAGAAAAGATCTTTGGCTTTCATATACATTGCGAATTCTTCAGGCATTTTTGTCTGATTTGCCTTATTCTTAGCAGAATCATCCCCTTCGAAAATAGACTTGTATTTAGCAACTACTCTTGTTACTTCCATGTTGTCGATATCAATGTCTCCGTTTTTCCCACCAATGAAATTCCATCCGTGGATATCATCGATGTATCCGTTTCCGTCATCATCTTTCCCGTTATTCGGAACTTCATTTGGGTTTGACCAAACATTTTTAACCAATCCCGGGTGATCTACCTGAACACCACTATCCAAAACTCCAACCACAACAGTTTTCGGTTTAAGACCTTTAGATTCTAAAAATTTATATGCGTTTTCCGTATTTACACCATATACTTTTGAATTACCAAAATCTTTATGATACCAAGTCATAAGATCTTTATCTTCCTTCGGATCAACACCCGCTTTTGCTTCCTGAGCGTACGAGAAACCAAATCCCGCTAAAAAGAGAGCAGCTAATAATACCTTTTTCATGTTAGTATGATTGTTTAATATTTTTAATATAAGTCAATGATTCCGGTCCTTTGTTACAAATTAAATCCAAAATCGATAAATCATTTAAAAATCCTAATTTATCCGAGAAAGTCTGGTAATATTCTTCCATTTCAAATTCTGAAGGAAGCTTAGCCGAAAATTTTTCCCTAAAATTAATCTCTTCCGGATTTTTGATATATTCTACATTCAAAGAGTATGCCTTTTCCGTTTTAAGGATCTGCTGAATAATTTCAAGTCCTTTCAGATTAAAATCCAATAAATATTTTTCTTTTAAATCAAATATTTTCCTGAATTTATCTTCATAAAATTCAAAATAAGGCGAACTTTGATACGCTGTTTTAATAGATTTCCAATGAAGATTTCTCCAATCTTCGCGGTGAGAAATTTCAATTTCTTTCAGTTCTCTTTTGCCATTATGCTGGATTGGGATAATTAATGATAATTTTCCGTTTGCGCCATAGATATTCGTCCTGTTTCTGTAGGTCTGTTTCGGAAAACTTTCAAACTGCTCAAAAATTATTTCATTCTCAGGATTTAAAAACACTGAAAACCATGAAATTGGCGGTAAATAAAATACCGGTAATAATACGTTCTTCATATTCATAATGCAAAAATGAAGTATTTTTTCAAATACTTCATTCCTATTTATAATATTTTTTTGCTTTTGTCAACTGAATTTATTTTTAAACTTTGACAAAGTGATTATACATCGTCTTCTGTCTTCTTATTTCTGAATAATTTCATGAAATATTCCCATCCAAAGAACAAAATAAGAATCATGGCAGCAATCCACCAGTAAGAAGTCTTGTTAGCTTCACCTGTATTGGTCGCCTTAAACATTCTGTCCCAACGAACTTTAAACGGAGCCTGATAAGAAGAACTTGCATCTTTGAAAGCTCCCTGTAAACTCATCCATGTGAACATCGGCTTTCCGACGATATTCTCTTCTGGAACAAAACCAAAGAACCTTGCATCCAAAGATGCATCCCTGTTATCCCCAACCATCATATAGTAATCTTGCTTGATGGTATACTGATTCGTTTCTTTTCCGTTGATGAAAATTTTCCCGTTTTTGTTTTCTAAAGTATTATGTTCATATTCAGAAAT
>CBFGVN010000057.1:0-13517 GCA_965651845.1 uncultured Chryseobacterium sp.
CACTACTCTAATTCGATAGGATTATATCCTTTTTTATCTGTTTTATTTATTTTCTGTTTGTTTTGTCCATCGGAAAATACGGTACCCATGCTTTCCAGTTCGTATTTAGCATTTTCTCTGAAATTAATCCTCGCTTTAGTAAATTCCTCTTTTGTAACTAACTTAGCATTCTGATATCGTGCTTTGTTTATTGTTATAATTTTTCCCTTTAACTTATTACTTGGGACTGATTTTACCAATTCAAAATCATAATCCCCAGCTTTATCTGTTATTTTCACAATTAAACCTGGCAGACCGCTAAATTTGTAGGGACCGTAAGGAAAAGGTATTTCTGTTGAGTACCAAACAGTCCATTCTCTTCCTTTATAACGTACCTCTGCTTTTTTACAAGTAAAAGAATTAATTACTTTGGTTTCATCAACAAGCTTCCAGTTATCAATTATAGGGCTATTATATGAAAGCATAGCCATTCCTATTGCCTCGTAAAATTGTGAGTTGTTATTTGTTTGGATGATTAGAAAGTTAGACCTTGAAACAGGCATGCTTCTCAAATCAAGAGTAGAACTATTGTGCTGTAAAAGCTGAATCGAATTTCAATTTATTTTCACTAATAAAAAAAGCTCGTTTATCACTTACTTGCAATGAATAAAGTTCCTTAATAACATAATCTGGACTTAGTGTGTTGGGTTTGTATTGCATTAAATATGTAAATGCTCCTCGTAAGGAATCACCATCAGCAATAGTTTGAGAAAACGATATCGAGAAAAAGTTTAATATAAATATAATTGCTAAAATTCGTTTTTTTCTAAGGTTCATAAATTCTTTGATTACAAGAACCGCTCAAAATCTATTCTCGAGCGGGTCCTTGATTATTAATTAAACTTCTGTACTTAGTAGAAGTATAATTAAGGAGTAAATGGGCTATCAATAATACAATAATTACTTTGAATTTTTCAGCCATTGGTCAGCACTCCAATCCTGACGAGTATATGCAGTAGTACAAGTTACAGCTACAGTTATACATTGTCTTTGTAATTTTTTCTTTGCTTTCTTTACAACTGTAATTTCTTTTCCTTTAGAATTTACCTTTTTTCCACATTTCCTTTAGTACTTGCTAAACCTGCTACACCAACCATAGCAATAAATAATAGTTTTTTCATGATTGCAATAAATTTTAAATTGAGTAGCTAATATATAAATATAAATCAATTAAGTGAGAAAAATTATATTATGCTAAACAACTTGTTCAGTGTTGATTATGTGTTAAATAAAGCGTGTAATTTATTAATTATATTTCATATTAAAATGAAATGTTGTTACAATGTGGGATTATTTATAGAAAAATACTTTTATAAAGCTATTGATTTAAAGGAGCTATATTTAATCCCTGCTGCTCCAAATACAACAAATATTATGATGAATAAAAATATTTTATATCCTTTGGTATTGATCAATTACATATGCCAATATGATGAAATCTTTCCTTTAGAAGAGGAAAAACCTAAAATTTTTCAAACTGTATTTTTCTGGAGATCAGAACAGGAGAAATCTCAATACCAGATTTCTTACTTTGAGTAAGCTCATGCTGAAAAAGCTTTTTCCATTTTACGATAGTATTTCGGCTTACGTTATAATGCCTGGATAATTCAGCATTGTTCAGCTTGTTTTTTTTCTGATACATTAAAATCTCTAATATCGCCGGTTGATCAAAAGACTTATGATTTTGATTAAAATCAAAATCATCATTATTGTCTTTTATTTGGGAACTAAATAATATTTTGTCCAATGTTATAACATCTAAAATGCTAAGTTCATCTTTCGAGAGAATTGAATGGCAAAGGGCTTCTTTTTCAGGAAACTTTCTTGCGATCATGTCTATGTAAATTTTTTTGTAATCCGGGGTATTCTTCTTCATGATAAATTATGCTAAAGCTATTTTGTGTTATACTTTTGGATCCACTTATATAAAGTAGCTTTGGGAATTTTATATTCTTTTATGATCTGTGCCGGAGTTTTTTCTTTAGTCTCCAGCAATTCTAAAATGAAAAATATGATTTCTTTCGTGTAGATATTTTTTCTAAAAGCAGGAAGCTCAGATTTTAGTACTTCTGTTTTCTGATTATAATCAGTATTGCCCTGCGGTGCAAACAATATCAGGTGCTGTGTATAAATCCTGAAAAAGTCATACTGTAATAACTTGCTGATTTTTAGTAAAATATCTGTTCCTATTTGTTGGGAAGAATATATTTGCTCAAGATCATCTTCAGTACATTTTAAAAAATTACAGATCCGATCAAGAGGAAAGTTCAGTTCGTCGACTCTTTTTTTTATGAGTTCTCCAATATAAATATTTTTAAAATTCATTATAAAATTTAATTGATATTGTGTATTTATGTTTAAATTATTAATTCAAAGGAAGTTATTTCAATAAAAGTATTTACGACTCAAGCTTCAACCTTCCAATATTACCTTTTTACGCACTTTATTTAAAAACTCGTGTGAAATGCCAAGGTATGAGGCAATTTCGAGCTGAGAAAACCTTAATTCGAGGTTAAAATTAGTCTCCCTGAATTCTCTGTACCTTTCCTCAGCAGTCTTGCTTAATAATGAGAAAACACGCTTCTGCAAGGCTGCAATCGCCCGTTGATTCATTATTCTGAATAATGTTTCAACCTTAGGAAGTTTTTCATATAAAAGCATTTTGTCTTTTTTATTAATCATCAAAACTTCGCTGTCTTCTAAAGCAACAATATTGAGATTTGAAGGAATGTCGTTTAAGAAGCTGTTAATGTCGGTTATCCACCATCCTTCAATGGCAAAATAGGCTACTTGTTCTCTTCCGCTTTCATCCAGAAAAAAAACTTTAAATGCCCCTTTTGTAACAAAACCTTCAAAATTACATTTATCACCGTTTCTCAATATATATTCTTTCTTCTTATACTTTTTAAGCTCAAATAAGGAGCTGAATTGTCGGAACTCCTGAGGAGACAGGTAGGTATATTTATTTATTGCGTTATAAAAAAAATCAATACTGTTCATGTTTTATAAAATCGTTTAATAAAGCCTAAACCGCATGTTAATTAGATAAGAGTTTCAGTTTTAAAATTTTCTGAAAGCTTATTATTGTCAAAATATTTTTATTGAATCTGCAAAATAAAATTAAAAGCAACTGTATCACTCGATCCTGGTAATAGTTGCTGTAACATGTAAGATAGGCTGCGGAAGTAGATTTGTGAGGGGAAAGTGTTACAAAATCCTTACTTCATAAAAAAGAAATTGTTAAACGGAATATTTTATCGTTTGAAATTCACTTCACCGCCTGAAGGGTTGATAGCAAGGCGGCTAGCTTCCTGTACTGCGGAATGGGCCATTGCGATATTGCTGCATTCGTGTGGATCATCCTTGTGGTTTCGGTAAATTAATACCTACTTGCGCTTCAAAAAATACACTTCCTAATATTAAAAAGGAAATAGAATAAACTGATTTAATAATTTGTATAATTTCATGCAAAATTAGATGACAGGTCTTCAAAAGCAGTCACGCAATTCTACGCAAATCTACACAAATAGTCTCAAACAGCGTTTTTTATGCATTTGTATACAAAAAAGTGGATGGAATAAATACAATTGATAGTGTGAGCTTAAAAAAAGTTCAATTTTTGTGCTCCTAATTCATATTGATTTTACCAGCATATAAAGATCATTCTGGCTTTTAAGATCCATTTTCTTTAAAATCCTGTATCTTCTGCTTTCTACCGACCTGACTGTGGAATTGGTAATCGTTGAGATCTCCTTAAGTTCAAAATTCATTTTGACGAGAGCACAGAAGTTAAGATCATATATATTAAGGTCCGGAAACTTTTCTTTTAAATAAGGGTAAAAATTAGGGTATATTTTAGAAAATTCAATGTAGAAAGCATTTAGGTCTTCCTTTGCAAGCCTCACAAGGTTTTTGGTGGTATCAATTTCGATTTGAAGTGTTTGTGGATCAGGTTTAAGAGATTCATCTTTTTGTAGGCTTTTCTTCTGAAGCCTTTTTTTACGGGTAAATATCAGAATTCCCACCAATAAAAGGGCTGAGGCAAGGATTACGGGAAATACAAATGGCGATTTCAAACCTGATTTCTTTTCAAGAATCTTATTGCTGATTTTTATGAAAAAATTTTTGGATGCGGGTTTTTCGTATTCACTATTTATACTGTCGGCCAAATGTTTCTGCTTCCAGGAATATTTTGTAGCATTTTCAAAATCATGCAGTTCTCCGTAAGATGCAGAGATCATGGGATAGATTTCATATAATTTGTAAGAGTTGCCGTTGTTTTTAGCCTGCGCTATAGCTTGAGAAATGTAAGAAATGGCAGGTGGATAATTTTCTGTAATATTTTCAATAGCTCCCTTGATAACCAGGTTTTGTAAGACTAAATTACTGTTAGGGTAGTTTTTAAGTAGCTGATCAATAATCACTGTTTTTTCTCTGGCTTCCGGTAGTTTTTCTGCTAATGCTAAAGACCAGGCCAGAGATTCAAGGGTATATATTACAGCTTGTTCTTTTTCTTTAGATTCGTCCAGTTTTAATACCTGGGAATAAGCCTGTTGCTTTAGTGGCAGAACTTTATCCATCTGTTTGCTTAAGCCTTCATTGTCGGTGAGAAGATTGGCCTCGGATAATAATATGTATACGCTATTGATATCCCTGTCATTTTTATTGTCTACCTTTTTATTGTATTCCTGAGCTTTGGCCAGTATTTGTTTGGATTCCGATATTTGTTTTCTTTCCCGGAGGATTTTCTGAAAAACTATTGAAAACCGGCAAAGCATATTGTAGTCATTATTATCTTTAGCAATATCAATTCCTTCATTGATATTTTTTAAGGCAGCTTCAAATTTTCCTAATTCGAAATATATCTCTGAAGTTTGATAAAGAGCATAAAGCTGTCCCTTTGCAGATCCGTATTCTTTCGAAGTGCGGTATAGATCAGCAAGAAGGGGAAGGCTGCGCTGATCCAGATAACCTTTCTGTATATTGGCGGTAATATTCTCAATCTTTTGATTTTGGGAATATAAATGTGAAGTCAAAGTAAAATAAATAAGTATAAAATAAAATTTTAATGGATTAATTTTACATATAGACATATTTTATGTTTTTTTTTAATTGTAGCTAATATATTAATAAAATATATTGATTACAAAAATTATATACCACATGATAGTGAAAAATCAGTCCGTAAAGACTGATTTAATAATAATTTAATTTACAATAATTGATATTTCTAATTTTAATGACATTAAAAATCTTTATTAATAACTGCCCACATTCCCCCGAAATTATTGGAAGCCTGCAAAGTAAACCTTTTAGTAGCCGGCACGATGGATAAATTAGTAGAGTTTGAAACCACAATATTACCCGCTGAAGAACAAACCCTTGTGTCACCTCCTGCGGCAATAATATTTACTGTTCTCCCAACCATTGTATTAGGATTAGGTAGGAGGATAGAACACTCTGAAGAAGCTTTAGGTGCTGAAACCCATAAGGTATAATTAGGTGCATTAGTGGTGTCCAGCGTATAAGTTCCGTTAAAGGAAGGCTGAATATTTAAAAAAGGAAAGTTAACATTAGAAATAGGAACTGCTTTTGCCGAAAGAGTTCCTCCGGCAAGAGATAAGCCGCTTCCCACCGCAATATTACCGATTTCTCCACTGGCATTTCTGCCGGTTATCGTAGTAGGAGTACCCACAGATCCTGTGATACGTGCATTTCCCTCAACATGCAGCTGCTGGGATGGTGCAGCTGTTCCAATTCCTACTCTATTATTGGCTGCATCCACAGATAAGGTATTGTCGTCAACAGAAAATGCGTTTATTGCTGTTCCTTTAAAAGAAAGTGTTTTATTGCCCTGTGTTACAGTTCTGTTTTCAGTCAGTGTTCCGTCTGAATTATAAATGTTTACGGAAGAAAATGTAGAATCGGGAGCGTTTAATTTTTCCCAGACTGCTCCTTCGAAATAATAATAACCTGTACCATCAACATTAATTGTAGACCCGGATTTTGTGCCGGTAGCAATACTGTTGATGTAATTAATGTAGATTGGGGAACTCCTGTCATAGATTGGGCTCGCTGCCTGTCAACCCTGGGAATAAGAAGGCCGTCTACATTTTTTGTACTTCCCGTAGGGTTTTTAGCTTTTATATCCAGTGTGGTTTCGGGTGATGAAGTGTGGATGCCAACTTGGGCTTTTGAAATGTTGTAAATAGCAATAATCATTATTGCTGTCAATAATCTTTTTTTCATTTTTCTGTGTTTTACTTGTTGTCTTTATTACTTTTATCAGTCTTACACTGATTTAAGTGTTGGAATTATGATGCAAAGAAATGAAGGTTTAAATACAAAAAAATTGAAATATTTCAATTTTGCTTTGAAAATATTGTGATATAAAGCAGCACTTCTGCCTGATAAAAAAGTAACAGCAGGGTAATGCGCTACATTCCCTGCTGTTTTACACAACACTAAAAAATGAATAACATTATGAACTAATAACTATAACTAATAACTATAACTAATAAAAAATAATATTATATTCTTAATACCCTTTTGCTTTGTCAATAGCATATGCTAAAACATTATGAAGGAATTTTTCCTGAGGTGTATCTATTACATTTCCTGCAACATTCCCTGATTGATAAACACCTTCAGCCCAAATAAAAATTACTCTTCCTCCATATCCGGCAATTGTCCACGCTGCCGCTGAGCCATCTGCCGCTGTTGCAAGTATAGTACTTCCAGTAGGTAATCGTGATTTAGAAACTTTAATAGATTTACCTACTACATTTAAAGATACTCCTCTTGTATCACCAAAAATCAAGCTGGGAGTACTGGTTGTACTTGTTGTTGCAGTAGTGTTTGTCGGCCCTAAACTATTTGTTCCGGTTATGCCAAAAGAGTTGCAAAAATCATCAAAGAAATAGCCTCCGGATCCTTGGTAATCAAGAGTAACTAATAGTACTCCTCCTAAATTCACAAAGTCTTTCAGCCTGTTGGTAGCATCAGCATTAATCATATAGCCAAGACCGCTTATATTTATGATATCATATTTAGCTTTTAATTGAGCCCCTGTTTCCCCATCACTTGGATAGATTGAGGTAGGATTATTGGAAAAGCCACTAATTTTGTTATAAATACCATTTGGGCCATAATTTGCAGTATTAGCCATTTGATATCTGAAAGGATCAGTACTAGGTCTGAAAGGAGACATTCCCCCTGTTTGCCCAAGTCTGATCAAAGGGCCGCTAACTGTTCTTGTTAATGTACAGGTTTTACCGCCAATATTAATCGCAAAGCTTGCTGTTCCGGCACCTGACGGTGTTCCTGTAATGGTGTAGGTAAGTGAACCGCTTCCATTAGCAAAGCTTCCTGCCGATAATTTCGCAGTTAAGCCTGTTACTCCGGTAGAGTTTACCGTCTGCCCACTGTGTGAACCTCCGTTTCCGCCTGTATATGAGATTACAGAACTTACTGAAGAGGCAGCATTACCGGCAATTAAAGTTCCATTATGAGTCGCTCCTGAACAATTTAAAGTAGAGATACTACCAACAGCCGAAGCTACAGTTCTGGTAAATGTACAGGACTGCCCGCCTATAGTGATGGCAAAGCTTGCTGTTCCTGCCGATACAGGAGTACCTGTAATGGTATAAGTAAGCCCGCCGTTTCCGGTGGCAAAATTTCCTGCGGCTAAAGTTGCTGTCAATCCTGCTACTCCGGTTGAGGTAACAGTCTGTGCATTATAGCTTCCTCCGTTTCCGCCTGTATACGGAATTGATGAACTTACGCCGGAAGCAGCTGTTCCTGCAACTAAACTTCCCGTATTCGTAGGTGTAGAGCAATCTAATGTACTTATGGATCCTGGCAATCCTGGGTTATCTGTACAGTCGCCTATCCAGGAAGCAGTATTCCAATATTGCATACAGTTATCGTCTGTATTATAAATCATTAATCCGGCTGGTTTTACTGCAATGCTGTCTCTTTGCACAGTAGTCAGCCTTGGAGGCAGAAAGCCTTTATTCTTTGAAGTCAGGTCTAGTATGGCGCTCTCGTGAGGCTGGGGTGTTCCTATTCCTACTTGCGAGAAAGCCATTGTTCCCAGACATAACATACCAGTAATTAAAATTTTTTTCATTTCTTGATTTTTTTGTTTTTAATATCCTTAGTGTTTTTAGAATCGTAAATCGAATTGACTAGTCAGATCACGTTTCGAATAATTTGGACTGCGAAGATATTTCAAGTGTGGCACCAAAATCAAGAATATATATACTGCATTTTTACTTTAAGAAAATATTTTATTTAAATTATTGATATTGAAATAGTTAAATTAATATTTGCGTATATTTGGGAGGGGTTGCGTTTTTTTGAAATGTCGTAAAATGCTATGAAATTATTTTTATGAATAATTGAGAATTTTTGCGTGTTAAAATATTTGATTATTGTTGAAAGTATCAACAAAAAAAACATAATAACTATTTTTTTTAGCTTAAATTTTTCATTAAAAAATTCAAATAATATCAAATTTTTAATGAAGGTTATAAATCATGGCATTGGTGGAATCTCCGCAATTACCATAACGAGTATATCATAAAAAGGTAAGATTCTACAACCGGAATGTTGCTTCCCTACCATTTTGGGTAATTAGTAGGTTTCTCTTATAATTCATTTTATTATATAACAGCAAAAACCTAAAATTTATTTTCGGGTATTTACTGTTATATTCTTGTTTTTTTTTTAAATTGGAAGCTATATTGTTCCGCTATAGGCAGTGTTAGCAGTCATGGGTGCAGGGGAAAAAGTAGCACTGGTACAGGAAAGATTTGTTATAGCAAGAGAAATAGAGCCTACTGAACAGCCATTGTTGGATGCAGGGCCAGGCTGTAAAGGACAATTTTCAAATAGACATATATTAATGAACTTTTGGGCAGATTGGTGTAAACCTTGTGTGGGAGAGATGCCGATGCTGCAAAAAACTTATAATGAAGTAAATGACAAGTATGTATTTATCATGGTAGCAGATCAGGATCTGGAAACTATAAAAAAATTTAAATCCAAAAACAAATATAATTTTGTCTTTGTGAAGTCTAAAGAAAAAGTAACAGAAAAGGTTGGTGCAATACCCACTACTTTTATCCTGGATAAATCACAGGATATTATTTTCTCACAGACAGGATCATTCGATGATGAGAAACAATTAAAGGATCTATTGGCAGCAAAATCAAAAAATTGATTATACTGATTAATTATAAAGTATATTAATCTTGTTTACCACTTTATATTAGATCTTAGAAATCCTACGTTTAAAATTAACTAATTAAAACAAGATGATGCTACAACAAAAGTTCTGACCTTTTATTTTTAAAGATCAGAACTTTAATCTGAGTATTTGATACGAAATATTTTAACTATTATTACTATAATATTTGTTTAATTAAAATACGGGAAGGAGTGAAAATATTTACTCCATCAGAATAATTTCCTCCTACACCCCTGCCGACATGGAGAGTCCAGTTTCGTCCTCCTGCCGGGATTACAACTGTGGTAATCCATTGTGCAGCATGTACAGAGTTTCCGCCACAAACACTCGGACTGTTGGCATGAACTCTGATAGTACCACTGTTGTTAGGGAAATCGATAAAATAGCTGTTGATTAAAAATCCCTGCGCCGGACAAGTTCCTGTAGCTGTTAATTCATAAGTTACAGAAATCTCATAAGTTCCTGCGGGTATAAAAACCTGATCTGTCCCAGCATTGAAAGTTGCACTAGGTATCGTATTTACAACCTCAGTGAAATTAGTAAGAACGGATGAGCCTCCGCCTGCCACACCGGTTAAAACTGCCTGTGTAGATCCATTCGCCAGTGCCATGATTTGTTTTGTCTGTGTCGGACTTTGCCATGAAGCTACACCGTTTGCATCAGAAACAAGTAATTTACCTGCACCTTGAGTTCCATTAGTAAGAGTGAACCCGCCATTCACATGTAAGTTGGTTTGAGGTGTTGTTGTATTAATCCCAATTTTTCCGTTATGAGTGATTACCATAGGAGTTAAGACGGCAGCACTCGCATTATCACTTACTGCCTGGAAGTTTAGAATTCCTTCATTATTTGTATTGGAAGTATAATTTAGTTTAAATGTTCTATTTCCTGCTGTATTGGTGAGGTTTTCAAAATAAAATCCAGGTCCGCTGAACTCTGTTCCGGTACCTGTTGCTGTAAGTATAGTTCCTTTCACAAAACTGGTGGTGATTCCGGTGGTTTGTCCTGGCTCAGCAATGTGCAGATAATTTTTGGGAGCTGTAGTTCCGAGCCCGATTCTGTTATTGGCGGCATCTACGGAAAAAGTACTTCCGTCTACAGAAAAACCATTAACAGCAGTAGAGTTAAATGTCAGTGTATTTGCATTTTGTGTTACCACTCTGTTTGCTGTAAGTGTACCATCGGAATTATAAATATTAGTTCCCAGGTTGGAGATATTGTTAGGATTGTTCAATTTTACCCATACTGAACCATCAAAGTAATAATATCCTACAGTGTCTACGTTTGCAGTGGTTCCCGTTTGTGTTCCTGTGGCTATACTGTTGATGTATATCATGGTTGAAGTGGGAGTTCCTGTCATACTTTGTGCCCTCTGTCTGTCGACTCGAGGGACTAACAGACCATCAACATTGGTTGTTGTTCCGGTAGCGTTTTTGGCTGTTACGTCTAAGGTAGAGGTTGGTGAGGGAGTATGTATCCCAACTTGGGAAAATGCTAGTGATGAAAACATCACACCTAGAGATAATAGTGTCTTTTTCATTGTTAATAGTTTTGTAGATTGGTTGTTCGATATATGTGTTTTTAGAATCACCGAAAAACTTTGTCACAAAGCTACTTGAAATCACTCTGAAGAAAGACAAAATGGTTATACGCAATTATACGCAATTATACGCAAATAGTCTCAAACAAGGTTTTCAGGGTTCACCCACTAGAGATTTATATAATAATGGCTAGAAGAGTTAATAAGAATACGATATGACCTATGGAATTCTAATTAAAATCAGTGGAAATAATGTATGCCTGTAAAATGCAGGTGTTTTTATTGTGATAATTTTATTTTAAAAAGATACTCACAACGGTTTAAATAGTACAGTTGTACATGGGTAATGTTGAGATATACCTTGAAGGTATTGACAACATATTGAGTATGTTATAATAATTAGGAGAATGAATAGATAACGGTTGATTAGAAGTTAATTTGAAAGAACAGACAACCGTAATAAATTAATGGTGTTCGTTGGTCCGAATCCTGTCAAGTTTTGCTTGCTTTTGGACATTTATTTCCGAAAATAATTATTAAAGGAATATTTTGGACAAAAAGTAGTTTATGTGAACGCTTGTTAATGTCGATAAATAGGGGGGAGTAACAGCGAAATAAAAAAGGGACAAAAGTAGACTTATCTACTTTGTCCCGACAGGTGAGCGCGAAAGGATTCGAACCTTTGACCGTCTGCTTAGAAGGCAGATGCTCTATCCAGCTGAGCTACGCACCCTAAAAAGTTTTGATTCCCGCTTAGTATTATAAAAAAATAAAAAGCTTTAAAGTCGGGGCGGCAGGATTCGAACCTGCGACCTCCTGGTCCCAAACCAGGCGCGATGACCGGACTACGCTACGCCCCGAAAAAGATATATAAGAAAGCGGAGGGTAAGGGATTCGAACCCTTGCGACACTTTCGCGTCGACAGTTTAGCAAACTGCTCCGTTAACCACTCCGGCAACCCTCCTGTTATCTTCGTTTTTTAATGATCGTTGTTCCTTTATTGCGAGTGCAAATATAGAACAGATTTCTTTATTTACCAAATATTTTTCAAGAAAAATTTGTGTATTTTTGAGCTAATAAATGATTAAAAAAATAGGCAAATGCGTAAAACATTATATATCATCGGATTAAGTGCTTTAGTTTTTTCGTGTACATCACAGCAAAACTCTAAAAAAAGGCAATATATCCCCAGAACCCCTGTGGTGAAGCCAAAAACTGTAGTGAAAACTCCAGCTAATGAGAAGTCAAAACCACAAATTATCAACGATCACGGCGTAGAATTTTTTACCACCAATATTGCAGACCCGGCAAAAAATGACAATACGGTAAGTTATGGCTCTATCGTTTCTGCAAAACCAGCAGGATACAAGGTTGTGAAGACATATTTTCCTGCTATTGCGCAGAATTTCAGACAGAAATATCTGATTTTGCATTATACGGCGCTTCCGGATGATAAATCCATCACCGTTCTCACGCAGCAGGCGGTAAGTGCACACTATCTGGTAAACAATACCGGAGATAATGAAATCTATCAGCTGGTTGATGAAAACAAACGTTCTTACCACGCCGGAGTGAGTGCCTGGAGAGCCGATAAAAATCTTAATGACACATCTATTGGAATTGAAATTGTAAATACGGGTTATACAGCTGATTCCATAGGGAAAAGAGTATTTGTTCCTTTCAACGATGCTCAGGTAAAAAAAGTAGCAGCTTTGGCAAAAGATATTATTACAAGATATCAGATTCCACCGACGAATGTTTTAGCGCACTCAGATATTGCTCCTACAAGAAAACAGGATCCAGGACCAATGTTTCCATGGAAGAAATTATATGATGAATACCAGATCGGTATGTGGTACGATGAAGCGGTTAAACAAAGTTTCTATGATTTAGCAACTTCTACGGATTTTCAATTGAAATACAACGATCCTTCATTTATTTTCAATGTTCAGACTCAATTGCAGAAATTCGGCTACGGATTGGATCTGAGCGGAAAATGGGATGATACTACAAAAAAAACAATTGAAGCCTTCCAGTATCACTTCCGTCCGCAGAATTACGACGGAATTATGGATGCGGAAACATTCGCGATATTACAAGCTTTAATACAAAAATATCCTGTAAAATAATACATTAAAGCGCATCGGTTTCGGTGCGTTTTTGCTTATATTTAAAACTTTAAAAACACTTAAAAAATCTGTAATGGAAAATTTCAGAAAAGAGAGCGATTTATTGGGCGAATTGGATGTTCCTGTAAATGCTTATTATGGAGTACAGACGCAAAGAGCGATTAACAATTTTAAAATCTCCGGACAACTTTTATCTTCTTATCCGGAATTCATCAAAGGGTTGGCTTTCGTGAAAAAAGCAGCAGCAAAAACAAATTATGAACTGGGACTGCTTGATGAAAATCTATATTTTAAAATTGCAGAAGTCTGCGACGAAATTATCGGCGGACAGCTTCACGAGCAGTTTCCTGTAGACATGAATCTGGGAGGAGCAGGAACTTCTATCAATATGAATGCGAATGAGGTAATTGCCAACAGAGTGTTAGAAAAATTAGGTAAAAACAAAGGGGAATACGAATTTTGTTCGCCAAATGACTATATCAATCTTTCACAATCTACGAACGATGCCTATCCTACAGCCATCAAAATGGGGCTTCTTCAGATGAACACCACATTG
>CBFGVN010000058.1:0-13447 GCA_965651845.1 uncultured Chryseobacterium sp.
AATAAAAAATGAAAAACCCAATTAAAATATTATTTCTAATCATTTCAATATTCTGCATTTTTTCTTGTAAAACGCAGCATTTTTCCGCGCCAGAATATGGAAAAAATATAACGGAAAAGGATTTTAAAATTAAAAAAGTTCACAATTTCAGAACGGTCGGAAATATTAAAAATATTGATGGGCGAACTTTAAAAGAAGGAAAATTTTACAGAAGCGGACATCTTTTTAAGCTTAAAAAAAAATCTTTCAACGAATTCGAAAACTTAGGAATAAAGGAAATTATAGATCTCAGAAATTTAAAAGAAATTTCAAAAAAACCGGATAACCTTCCGCACGATATTGTTTATAAAAATTATTCTGCTTTTGAGGATAAAGGTGACCAATTGGATCAGGCGAAAAAATTGGTTCTAAAAGGAAAAGTTAATGGTTCCGATGCCGATCAAAGAATGGTGGATTTTTACAAAGATTATGTCACGGAAAATCCTGAAATGATCAAGAAAATCATTAATGAAATTTTAGAATCAGATCAACCCGTTTTATACCATTGCACAGCCGGAAAAGACCGCACGGGAATTACTACAGCTTTGATTTTAACAATTTTAAAATTCGACAAACAAACGATTTACAACGAATATCTTTTATCAAATAATTACAGGAAAAAACTTGTTGACAAGAGACTGAAACTGGCAGCCGATTTACATTTTCTCTATCCCAAAATGGATGTGAAAGTCCTGGAAAAATTAAGCTGGGTAGAAAGTGATTATTTGGATGCTGCTTTTAGTGAAATCAATAAAAAATATGGTTCTGTTGATGCATATATTCAACAGGTGCTGGGAATTTCTGAGGATAAAAGACAAGAATATATTCAGAAGTTTACATATTGATAATCCGGGAGAAGTTTTTACCGGAAAAAGCACGAAAAATTATAATAATTTTAACGCTAGAAAACCAAACTTTTTTAGCAATTTTGCAGTTCTTAATTCACTTGTTTAGAAATGAAAATAAAATACTCGGAACTTATTGATCAGACGTTGTATTTCCCTACTGAGGAGTTCAATGTTTCTGAGAACAATTTGTTGTTTCACGACATTCCGTTAATGGATGTTGTTGAAAAGTTTGGCACTCCGCTAAAGATTAGCTACCTGCCGAGAATTTCTCAAAATATTCAAAAAGCGAAAAGCTGGTTTAGAGAAGCCTTTGAGAAAACCGAATATAAAAAAAAATATACCTATTGCTACTGTACAAAATCAAGTCATTTCAAATTTGTACTGGAAGAAGCTCTTAAAAATGATATTTCCATAGAAACTTCTTCTGCATATGATATGGATATCGTAAAATCTCTTTACGAAAACGGAAAAGTAGATAAAAATATTGAAGTGATCTGTAACGGTTTCAAAACAGACGATTATCTGGCAAAAATTTCAGATTTGATCAACAATGGGTTTGAAAATATCACCCCAATTCTGGATAACTACCGCGAATTGGATAAACTTACCGAGAGCATCGACAGTACTTTCGACATCGGAATCAGGATCGCCTCTGAAGAAGAACCGAAGTTCGAATTTTATACCTCAAGATTAGGCATCGGATATAAAGACATTATCCCATATTACAGCCAGAAAATTGCGGAACACCCGAATGCAAGGCTGAAAATGCTCCACTTTTTTATCAATACCGGAATTAAGGACACAGCTTATTACTGGAACGAATTATATAAATGTCTTCGCGTATACGCGCGTTTGAAGAAAATCGCTCCTGAAGTTGATTCTTTGAATATCGGTGGTGGTTTCCCTATCAAAACTTCTTTGAACTTCGATTACGATTATCAATATATGGTGGAGGAAATTGTTTCTCAGATCAAGAAATTCTGTGAAGAAGAAGGGGTTGAAGAACCAAATATTTATACCGAATTCGGAAGCTTTACCGTTGGAGAAAGTGGCGCGAATATTTATAAAATAATCTCTCAAAAACGTCAGAACGACAGGGAAAAATGGAATATGATCGATTCTTCTTTCATGACTACTCTTCCTGATACATGGGCGATTTCAAGACACTTCATCATGCTTCCATTGAACAGATGGGAAGATACTTATGAAAGAGTTTTCTTGGGTGGATTGACTTGTGATTCAGATGATTACTATAATTCCGAACAGCATACCAATGCGATTTATCTGCCGGTTTTCAGTGATACAAAGCCTTTGTATATCGGATTTTTCCATACAGGAGCATATCAGGAAACGATCAGTGGATTTGGAGGAATTCACCACTGTCTGATGCCTCAGCCAAGACACGTTTTGATTCAAAGGGATGAAAATGGAGAATTACAGTACGAAATTTTCCGTGAAAAACAGGAACCGGAAGATGTATTGAAAATTCTTGGGTATAAATAAATATTAAACACAAAGAGCACAAATGTTTTCACAAAAATCACAATAAAATTGTGTCATTTGTGAAGAGATTAGTGAAATTAGTGTTTAAAAAAAATAAACAAAAGCTCTCAAAAACTGAGAGCTTTTCTATTTAAAAATATTTTGAAATTTTATCTAATTGAAGGTCTTCATAATCAGAAACAACCGTATCTGCCAACGTATAATCCTGGTTTTTAGAATGAGGACTTCTGAATGCAGCACAGAAAATTTTTGCCCGGTGTGCCGCCAAAATTCCGTTCGTAGAATCTTCGATAACCATGCAGTTCTCAACCGGTTCACCAGCCATTTCTGCTGCCAAAAGAAAAACTTCAGGATGAGGTTTTGATTCTTTTAAATCAGCCCCGCTAATTTTCCCACTGAAATATTTTTCAAGTTCAAATTTTTCAAAAACCATATTGATTGTCGTCATGGTAGCGGAAGAAGCCAAAATTAATTTAATACCATTCTCATGATAATGCTGAATTAATTCTCTTACACCAGGAATTAAATCAAATTCTTCATCATTATAAAAATAATCCTTAAAATAATCTCTTTTGGTCTTTGCTATTTCTTCGTGGGTTTGATTTAAGCTAAATTCATGAATCAATGTTTCACAAACTCTTTTTGTAGAAGCGCCTGTAAAAGAGGTGTATAAATCCTCGGAAACCGCAATTTCCAATTCATCAAATGTTTTAAAATAGGCTTTTCTGTGCAATGGTTCTGTGTCCACAATTACACCATCCATATCGAATAACACAGCTTTTAGTGACATAAATTAAATTTTAACAAAGGTAATGATTTTGGTTGAAGCTGGAGGATGGGAGCTGGAGGTTTAAATTATTACGTTTAATTTTAGCAGATAACAGTTTGAGATTATTTGAATCTTATAATTAATTTTTCATCATTTTGTAAAACTTCCAGCTCCCAACTTCTGGCTTCCAACCACTTTTCCTATCTTTGCCGAAATCATTTAATTTTAAATAAAAACATGAAAACATACGCAGGAATTCCTGAAGAAAATGCATCATTAGAGAACTCGAAAGTAATGTTGGTGACTGTTCCTTACGACGGAACTTCAACTTGGGGAAAAGGAGCCGACAAAGGCCCGGAATTGTTCTTAAATGCCTCCGAAAATATGGAACTTTATGATATTGAAACTCAGACAGAGCCTTACTTGGAAGGTGTTTATTTAGCTGGAGAGGTTTCTGAAAATTCGACTCCAGAGGCGATGACAGAAGCAGTTTACCAAAAAACAAAACAGCTTTTGAACAACGATGGTAAATTATTTACCCTTTTCGGAGGAGAGCATTCTGTTTCTATCGGTTCGATTCGTGCAGTGGGTGAGAAATTTGAAAACTTAACGGTTCTTCAATTGGATGCGCACACAGATCTTCGTCCGGAATTCCATGGTTCTACTTCTAACCATGCTTGTGCGGTTTTTGAGGCTAATCAGAAGCATAATCTGGTACAAGTGGGAATCCGTTCCATGGATATTGAGGAAGCACAGTATTTACCGGAAGGAAGAGTATTTTTCGCTCATGAAATTGCCAATAACGAAAACTGGGTAAATGATGTTTTGGAAAAAGTTTCAGGAAACGTATATATTACGATTGATTTGGATGCTTTCGATCCTTCAATCGCTCCGTCAACAGGAACTCCTGAGCCAGGCGGTTTACAGTGGTACCCAACATTGGAATTATTAAGAAGAGTATTCGAAAAATGTAACGTTGTAGCGTTTGATATTGTAGAATTAATGGATTCTCCGATGGCAAAACCAAGTGCATTCTTAGCAGCGAAATTATATTACAAAATGCTTGCATACTATCATCTTTATAACAACAACTAAAATTCCGCAAGAATCGGATTTTTTCTGCCGTAAATTCTTTGGAACTTTGTGAGGTAAAACAAAATGATATGTCCACACAAAATCAGATAGATTATAATAGAATTGCCAAGGCGATAGAATATATCCAGAGCAATTTCAGGCTTCAGCCGAGTTTGGATGAAGTAGCAGAGAAAATACATTTAAGTCCGGCTCATTTTCAGAAGATGTTTTCCGATTGGGCAGGAACGAGTCCGAAGAAATTTTTGCAGTTCATCAGTCTTGAACATGCTAAAAATTTATTGAAGGAAGAAAAAGCGAGTTTATTTGATACAGCTTATGAAACGGGACTTTCGAGTACAAGCAGGCTGCACGATCTGTTTGTAAAAATAGAAGGAATGTCTCCGGCAGAATATAAAAACGGAGGAAAAAGCCTCAACATTAATTACAGTTTTTCTGAAAGCCCTTTTGGAAACGTAATTGCCGCTTCCACAGAAAAAGGAATCTGTTATATGGCTTTTGAATCCGATAAAAATAAAGCATTGGGAGATTTAATTTTAAAATTTCCTAATGCTTCTTTTTTTGAAAAACAAGACGAATTTCAGAAAAATGCTTTGTCCATTTTCAATAAAGACTGGACGAAGCTTAATACCATAAAATTACATTTAAAAGGCACCGACTTTCAGTTAAAAGTCTGGGAGAGTCTTCTCACAATTCCGATGGGGAAATTATCAACTTACGGAAATTTAGCTGAAAAAATTGGTCATTCTAAAGCATCAAGAGCTGTCGGAACAGCGATTGGAAGTAATCCTGTTGCGTTTTTGATTCCTTGTCACCGTGTGATTCAATCTTCAGGAAATATTGGCGGATATCGATGGGGAAGTGAAAGAAAACAACTGATTGTGGGATGGGAAAGTTCCCAAGTTTATTCAGGTTTTTAAACACAAATTCCACGAATTTTTCCACGAATAACACGAATTGATTTCTTTTAAAATTTTAAAAGCCAATCATTCCATCAATAGAAATGGGCTTTAGCCCGTTTTAAAGATATATAAATCTAAATTGGCTTAGCCAAAACTTATTTTAAAAATCAACACTATCTTTGTCATTCAGTAGGAATCTAAGCAAAAGTATTTTAAAATTTAATATAATAAATAAGCCTGGATTCCTACTGAATGACAGAGATGAGATGATAAATATTAAACCCTAAACACAAACATTAAACTCAGAACAGTCATGCTGAATTTATTCGAAGATATATCAGATTATCCTTTAAATATCCTTCCCAACGACGGAACCGTTCACTATTACGGAAAAGTGTTTTCCAAAGAAAAATCAGATTTTTATTATGATTATTTATTCAATCAAATTCCCTGGGAAAATGATGAAGCAATGATTTTCGGAAAATTGATTTTAACCAAAAGAAAAGTGGCATGGTTCGGTGAAAAACCATTTGAATATACCTATTCAAAACGAACAAAATATGCAAAATTCTGGACACTGGAATTATTGGAATTAAAGCAAAAATGTGAAGAAATTACGGGTGAAACATACAATTCCTGCCTTCTGAATCTGTACCATGACGGAAGCGAAGGAATGGCTTACCACAGCGATGGTGAGAAAGATCTGAAAAAACATGGAGCAATTGCATCCCTGACTTTCGGAGCGGAAAGAAAGTTCTTATTTAAACATAAAGCAACCAAAGAAAAAGTAGAAATATTGCTCGAAAACGGAAGCTTATTGGTGATGAAAGGTACAACGCAGGATCATTGGCTACATCGTCTTCCACCGACTACAAAAGTGAAAGCCCCAAGAGTGAATCTGACTTTCAGAACGATTGAGGAGTAATCTTTTCTAAAATATCCATAAAGTTTGTTATTCCGTAGGAATCTAAGCAAAGTATTTTTAAAATCTAATCTCTAATAAGTGAGTCTAGATTCCTACGGAATGACAAAGATAGTGTTGATTTTTAAAATAAGTTTTGGCTAAGCCAATTTAGATTTATATATCTTTAAAACGGGCTAAAGCCCATTTTTATTGATGGAATGGCTGACTTTTAAAATTTTAAAAGAAATCAATTCGTGTTATTCGTGGAAAAAATTCGTGGAATTTGTGTTTAAAAATCTAAATTTACGAGAGATAAAAAAAGCTGTTCAAACCGAACAGCTTTTTTAAAATTTATTTCAAAACTTCAACTTCAATTACACTGTCATCAAAAACCTTGATAAATGCTTTAGTATAATCTTCCTTTGTAGCAAAATTTGGATTATCTAAGAATTTCTGTGGATTAATAGCAAATAAAGGGAACCAAGTCGAAGAAATCTGTATCTGGATTTTATGCCCTTTTTTAAAAGTATGAACAACATCCTGTAATCTGAAATTCACTGCCGTTTTTTGGTTTGGAACCAGCGCTTCAGCTTTTTCTCTCGAATTTCTGAATCTTGCAGGCATAATTTCACTTCTTACCATCTGATGATAATTTCCATAAATAACGCCGTCTTTTTTCTCGGCAGGGTTGAAATCTTCAGGATAAACATCAATTAATTTTACGGCAAAATCTGCATCTGTAGACGTGGAAGCGATATTTAATTTAGCCATGATTTCTCCTGCAAAGATCATATCTTCCGTTAAAACGTCTGTTGTGAATGTCAAAACATCAGGCCTTCCTTCTGCAAATCTCTGATCTTCCGACATATAATTTTTTGGTGTAAATCCGTTGAAATCTTTTAAATTATCAGAGCTTAAAACCGGATTGTTCGGATCGCTATAATATTCAGAAAAGCTTTGTCCTGCAGCATTTTTTAATGTTCCGTTTGATAGGTAGAAATTCACCTTTTGTGCTTCTTTCGGAGGATATGTTGCAAATTCTTTCCATTCTTTTGCGCCTGTATCATACATTAAAGCTTCCGGTAAACCGGCATCCTGTTTTGTATTTCCTTTTAAATAATGGTTAAAAAATTTCGTTTCGATATTTTTTTGATAATATGTTGCAATACTGTCACCGAAATAAATTTGATTATGGAAATGTTTTCCCTGTTCCTGCGCCCAGGCTCCATGTGAGAAAGGTCCCATTACAATAGTGTTTTTGGCTTTTGGACTTGTTTTTTCAATAGTTTTATAAATGTTCAATGGTCCTGAAAGATCTTCCGCATCAAACCAGCCTCCAACAGTCATTACTGCATGATTTACGTTTTTAAGATGGGGTAAAAGGTTTCTTTTTTGCCAGAATTCATCGTAGTTGGTGTGATTCATAATTTCCGTCATAAAGAAGTTATCCTTATAATATTTTTCATAACCGTCTTTCAGCGTTCCCATGTCTCTGTAGAATTTCAAACCGTCTTCTGAAGTTGTTTTAATCATGGAATCGGTATACCATGCTTTATTTTCTGGCTTCGTTTTCTGAACTCCGAAAACCGGGAAAGTTCGGAAGTATCCCAACATAAATCTTCCGTTATGAAGAAAATCATCATTCCAGAAATCTGAAATCGGAGCCTGCGGAGAAGAAGCAACCAAAGCCGGATGTTGCGCCAAAATCCCTACGGCTGTATAAAATCCCGGATAAGAAGTTCCGTATTGACCAACTTTTCCATTATTATCCTTGATATTTTTCAAAAGATATTCAATAGTATCGTAGGTATCGGTACTTTCGTCGACATCTTTTTTCGTTTTACGATCAACCTGAGGTGTCATATTGGTAAAAATTCCCTCACTCATATATCTTCCGCGAACGTCCTGAAGTACAAAAATGTATTTGTCTTTCATTAAATATTGGTTCGGACCAAGCTTCGTTCTATATTCATTTTCACCATATGGAGCGATGCTGTAGCAGGTTCTCTGCATTAAGAACGGATATTTGTTTTTATTGGAAATATCCTTCGGAATGTAAATCGCCGTGAAAAGCTTTACGCCATCACGCATCGGAATGTACATTTCTTTTTTAATAAAGTTATCTTTTACAAATGTATCGGGTTGCTGAATCTGTGAATTACCGAAAACAAACAGGAAAATAAACAAGACTGAAAAGTGAATCTTCATTACATAAAATTTGTCGCTAATTTAATCATAAAAATGATTTTAATTAAAAGTATGTTTTGAGATTAAATTTTGAAGAAATAAAAACAGCATGTATCACTCAGACTGATTGTCATTCCGTAGGAATCCTGTACATTGATTGTGTATGAAACTACATCTTTTTCCCTGCAAACTTATTCAGCTTCATCGTAAGGGAAAACATAATGTATCGTTTCAAAATCAAGTCTTCGCGGTCTTCTACATAAGATGCGGCGATGGTTCTTTTCACACTTTGATTTTGGTTTAAAACATCATAGACCTTCACTTTTGCCGTGAATAGTTTGTTGTAAAACGAATATCCTACAGTTGTATTCCAATAGTAAAAATCTCTTTTGAAGCCGGGAGCAATGTTCGAACTTGTGTTGTATTCGAAATCGTTGGCGAAGAGTAAGTTGGTTTTCAGGTAATAATTTGTCAGTTCAAGCCTGAAAGTCTGATAGGTATTTTGTATGCTTTCTATGCTGTAATTTTCATAATTTGAAAAAGAATAATTTACATTATAAGACGGTTTGATGATGATTTTATCCTTTTTATCATAAGTAAGATTTATTCCCGGAGTGAGGGTGTAAGAATTTCCTGTGAATTGCTGTCCGTTTATAAATCCGCGGTTGTATGAGTAATTTAAGCTTGTTTTTGGATTAATAATCAATCTGTTGTCTCCCCATTTGAACGTTTTGCTGAATCCACCTCCAATATTCGCACTTTTATTCCCGCTGATGTTGGTGTAGGTTACAAATTGTTTTCCGGATTCGTCATAATAAGAAAAATTGGTCGTGTCATTATTGTTATAGGTAAAACCAAAATTGATGTTATAATTGATATTTTTCAGAACATTAAAATTATTAAAATAAAAACTGGTTCTGTTGCTCCATGCATTTTTCAGATCTGGATTTCCTTTATAGGTTATCAAAGGATTGGACTCATCAACATACGGAATCATCCGGTCTGATGCAGGAATTGTAAAACTGGCCGAATTATAAATACTCAATCTGGAATTCTGCGAAAGGCGGAATTGCAAACCGGTATTGTAATCAGGAAGTGCAAAATTTCTATCCAGCTCATATTGCTGACCATTGAAAATAGAATTGTATTTCAGATCAGTAAGGTCGACATTCACGGAAGCCCACATATTCATCTTCTTTTTGTTGAGCTCGAATGTGATTCCTGGTGAAAGCTGGTTGTTTTTTTCTTCCGAACTATTTGATAACATTATATTGTAGTCTGAATATTGTCCGGTATTTTCATTAAAATCATTTACAGTTCTTGAATTTCGTATGTTTTTTGCGTTATAATTTAATCCAAAACTGATATTTGCCGAATCTGAAACTGGCTCAGAATATTTCGTATTAAAAGAATAATTGTTGTTTTGCCTCAGGGTTTTGCTTAGCTGATCGCGAATATCTTTTTTATCTTCATCTTCATTGCCGTTTTCGAAAAACAAGGTCTTGGATTTCACAAGATTATTATTTTTATTTTCTGAAATTGAGGTGTTCAAACTTGCATACAATGTCCGTCCTTTCTTTTTAAATCTTCTTGAATAATGGAGATTGGGGCTGAAGGAATTGTTTTCAGACTGAGAACTGTTAGATGATTCGCTTGTATTCAGAAGATCATTGTCTCTGTACGTTACTGATTTTGAAGTTCGGAAATTTGTAGTTTTTGACTGTAAAAACGAAGGTGAAAAATAAATAGTGCTCAATGTATCCGGTTTTATTTTCAGGGATGAATTGAAATTGTACTGTTCGGTTTCGTTTTCTGCTTGGTTTTCTGAATTGGTTTTTAGGGCATAATCGGGAAGAAAAGTGGTTCGCGAAACTTTAGATGCAGTTTCAAGGTTGTTGTTTGTCCGGGTCATTCCCAATGCATCAAGCTCTGCTTCATTGCTGAGTTTATCACTGTAATTTATGCCTATCGTTGTTGATTTCTGGATTCCTTTTATATTGTTTCCTCCCGTATTTCTGGAATTTTTTCCCATACTGTCAAAACCTTCATCAGAAGAGATACCCTGTGAATTGACATTGTTGGAAGAGGCTACCAGGCTTATTTTGGTTTTATTTTTAAAATAGCTCAAAAAACTGTTTCCTTCATAACGCTTGTCTGAGCCATAACCCACTGTAATTCTGGAAAGAAATCCCTGATTTTTCTTTTCATCAATGGTGAAATTAATAGTAGTATTTTCAGATTTCGGAGTTTTTCCGCTCAGTTCTTCCTCTTTGGTTTTGGTCGTGGTAAACTGTATATTTTTAATGATATCCGCCGGAATATTTTTCAAAGCGATTTTTCCGTCTTTGTCGAAGAAAGGTTTGCCGTTAAGCATAATTTGATCAACTACCTTTCCGTTCATTGTAATTTTTCCGTCGTTGTCGATTTCGACTCCGCTGATGTTTTTTAATAATTCTTCGATATTGCTGTCGGGGCGGACTTTAATTGCATTGGCATTGAATTCAATCGTATCTTTTTTTATTTTAACGGGAGAAACGGTAATTTTTACTTCTTCAATATCGGTAACCTGGCTTTTATCAAGCTCAATATTTTCCAAAGTAATGGATTGATCTATTTTATCAAATTTTTTAGAATAAGGGATTAATTTCTCTGCATCAATTTTTAATATTGAAGATTCGGCGAGTTCATTTATTTTTAATGAAAATTTTCCTTCCTTGTTGGTAGAAGTGTAATTAATGACAGATGAGTCTTTTTGTTTTAATAAATAAACGGTTGCATTTTCCACAGGTTTTTTTTCGAAGTCAGCGACTTTCCCACTGATACTGAATTTTTGTCCATTCAGAATTAGAAAGTTGAAAAATATGAATAGCAACCATAAAATTTTCTTCATTAAAAATGCTTTTTTTTAAACGCGCTAAAATATAAAAAAACATCCCTGATCGGGATGCTTGTATTTTAAATAATGTTAATCTTAATAAAATTAAGCTTTCAAATATCTTGAATAAGCGTAACCTTCCTGTCCATCGGCAGTTTTCACTTTCCACCAGTCATCGGAAGTTTGCTCGATTAATGTTACAGAAGATCCTTTTGAAGCCTTACCCACAACAGCAGCTTCCGTAGAAGGCTCTTGTCTGATATTTAAGTTTGATTCATCTGTTGCCACTGTAAGAGAAGCTCCAGCAGCAAGACCTGCAACCTGTACATCGATGTTGATGTCTGAAGCAGAATATGTAGAATCGATCGCTCCTAAAGCATTCCAAACTGCATCTTTAGCCGCTGTATTGGAAGCCTGCCCCGAAACATAAAGGATTCCGTCTTGTTCCTGAACCTGTAGATTAGAAATTCCTGCAGATTGAGCAGCAGAAACCACGCTTGAATATTTATCTTGTAATGTGCTCATTTTGAATTATTTTACAGTGTAGTTATAGTTTACTTTTCCAACTTTCAAAGCATCTACGGATTCTTTGATTTTTCTAGCATCAGCAGCAGAAACATTTCCTGTAAGCGTCAATTCTCCGTTTACAACCTCTACTTTTACAGAAGGGAAATCCTTCACGGCATCCTGTACCTTTTGTTGTACGGCAGGATCTACGGCAGATTGTGTCTCAACCGGCGCAGCAGCTGGTGCGGCAGGAGCTACGGTAGACATGTCCATTACATCTTTTACTCCATGGATAGCCTTTAGTTGTTTGATCATAGCGTCTTTAGCTTCCTGGGTTTCGAACGTTCCGCTTAGGTGAGCGACACCATCTTTTACTTCCACAGAAGCATTCGGGTTAGATGTCACTACGGTTGTAGCCTGAGTTTGAAGATCGGCATCAGAAACTTTTTTTTTGCAAGAAACCGCTCCGAAAGATACAGCTACAGCCAATGCAGCCATTGCGATAGTTTTTTTCATAGTTGTATATTTTTAAATGTTGTTAATACAATCAAATGTAATAATAAAATTTATACCAAAAGAATAAAAATTAAATAAATGTTGCTTAATTTTTTTGCAATATTATAGGAATCAGATTGTTAATTTTAATGTATTGTTAATTTAACATAAAATTAATTCAAACAAAAATAGAATGCTGCGTCTATTGTAAAAATATTATATTTGCGATTCTTGAAACATATATATGAAAGGACAAAATAAACTGTTTATAGCAATTGTCATTGCACTTATCTTGGGAGTCGGTATCGGTGGATTTGTACATGTACAGTATCCGGAAAGTGCAGAACCTTTTTCTAAAAACATTAAGCTCTTGGGTACGGTTTTCATCCGTCTGGTACAGATGATTATCGCACCGCTTGTTTTCACCACTCTGGTAGTTGGGATTGCAAAAATGAGTGATATCAAAATGATCGGAAGAGTAGGAACAAAGGCTATGTTATGGTTTATTTCTGCGTCTTTAATCTCGCTTTTTATAGGACTAATATTGGTCAACTGGCTTGAGCCGGGACATGTAACAAAACTTCCGATTCAGGATGCAGCTTCCGCAGAAGACTTGCTGAAAAGCAGCAAAGGTTTTTCTATGGAAGACTTTGTAAAACATGTAATTCCTAAAAGTATTTTTGAAGCTTTTGCAACGAATGAAGTGCTGCAGATTGTGGTTTTCTCGATCATGTTCGGGATTGCATTGGCTAATCTAGGAGAAGAATATTCTCAGCCGGTAATTAAGTTATTTGATATTGTTGCCCACGGAATTTTAAAAATGGTAGGATATATCATGTGGTTTGCTCCACTTGGTGTTTTAGGAGCGATCGCAGCCGTAGTGGCAACCAATGGTTTTGAAATTTTTAAGGTGTACGCGATATATTTGAGAGACTTCTTCTTTGCACTGGCAATTCTTTGGCTGGTACTTTTATTGGTAGGATATTTAATTTTAGGAAACCGTCTTTTCGAATTAATGAAAAGAATTAAAGAACCTTTATTGATAGCCTTTTCAACGACAAGTTCGGAGGCAGTTTTCCCGAAATTGGTGGAAGAACTGGAAAGATTCGGGTGTAATAACAGAGTAGTGTCTTTTATTTTACCATTAGGATATTCATTTAATCTGGATGGAAGTATGATGTACATGACGTTTGCTTCGATTTTCATTGCACAGATCTACGGAATTGAAATGTCCGTTGGTCAGCAGATTACGATGCTTTTATTATTAATGCTTACTTAAAAAGTAATTGCACGAGTTCAAAGGGCTTCTTTGGTAATTATTGTGGC